>CALPZT020000089.1 GCA_943328365.2 Bifidobacterium breve
GGCGCGAAGGACCCTCGCTCGGAGCAGTTGCGGATCTTCGTCTTTACCGCAGGTTCATCGCTCACCGCGCAGCAGCCGCTGAACAACGTCGTCCGAACCTCCATCGAGGCAATGGCTGCGGCATTGGGCGGCGTCCAGACGATGCACGTGTGCGCGTACGACGAGGCGCTCGGCGTGCCGACCGAGACGGCGGCGACCCTGGCCCTGCGCACGCAGCAGATCGTCGCATTCGAGACCGGCGTCACGACGATGGCCGACCCGCTCGGCGGCAGTTACGTGCTCGAGGCGCTCACTGACGATATCGAGCGCCAGGTGCTCGACGAGATGGCGGCCATCGAACGACGTGGAGGAGCGCTGGCGTGCATCGACTCGGGCTACTTCCAGTCGGCCCTTGGCGACAGCGCATATGAATACTCGAAGGCGGTCGACAGCGGCGAGCGCACGGTCATTGGCGTCAACCGATTCACGTCGGCTGCCGCGCCGTTCGAGGTGTTCGCGCTCGACCCCGCAAGTGAGGCTGAGCAGGTCGCGAACCTGCTCGGGGTGAGGGCGCGGAGAGATGACGCAGCGGTGCAAGCGGCGCTCGCGGATCTGGAGGCAGCGGCACGTGCCGATGAAAACATCGTGCCTGCCTGCGTGACGGCGGTCTCCGCCTACGCGACCGTCGGAGAGATCGTCGACGTTCTTCGTGCGGTCTACGGACGCTGGCAGCCGACGAACACCTTCTAGAGTGCCACGAGCCACCTAGCCTTCGATCTACCCGGCGTCGCGCACGCAGGACGCCATGACCGCTGCCGCAACCGCCGGGGCCACGGACGCGTCGAACACGCTCGGCACGATGTATGCGGCGGAGAGCGCCTCATCGGTCACGGCGTCGGCTATCGCTCGCGCGGCGGACATGAGCAGGTCATCGGTGATGCGGTAGGCGCCGGCATCGAGCAGGCCCCGGAAGATCCCGGGGAAGGCGAGCACGTTATTGATCTGGTTCGGGTAGTCGCTGCGGCCGGTAGCTACGACCGCTGCGACGGTTGCAGCCAGGACAGGGTCGATCTCCGGCTCTGGGTTCGCGAGGGCGAACACGATCGGCTGCTCGGCCATTGCCGTGATGTCGGCAACGGTGATCATGTTCGGCTGCGAGAGGCCGATGAATACGTCCGCGCCGACCATGGCCTCGGGAAGGCTGGTGGAATGGCCGCGCGGGTTGGTGCGGGCGGCGAGGGCTTGGCGGTCGGCGTCGAGATTGACGCGGCCCTCGTAAATGGCTCCCTTTGAGTCGAACAGGATGATGTCGGTGACTCCGGCATTGAGAAGGAGGTAGGCGACCGCGGCACCGGCGGCACCGGCGCCCGTCATGACGATGCGGAGGTCGGCGATTTCCTTGCCGATGAGCTTCGTGGCGTTGTAGAGCGCAGCGAGGACGACGACAGCGGTGCCGTGCTGATCGTCGTGGAAGACCGGAATCTTCAGCTTCTCGCGCAGGCGCCGCTCGACCTCGAAGCAGCGGGGCGCCGCGATGTCTTCGAGATTGATGCCGCCGAATCCGGGGGCGATGAGCTCGACCGCGCGTACGATTTCGTCGACATCCTTGGTGTCGAGGGCGATCGGCCACGCGTCGACATCGGCAAAGCGCTTGAACAGCGCTGCCTTGCCCTCCATCACCGGCATAGCGGCTTCGGGGCCAATATCGCCGAGCCCGAGAACGGCCGTGCCGTCGGTGACGACGGCTACCGAGTTGCGCTTGATCGTGAGGTTGCGTGCCAGTGCCGGGTCTTCGTAGATCGCCATGCAGATGCGCGCGACACCCGGGGTGTAGGCGCGGGCGAGGTCGGCGCGATTGCGGAGCGGCACCTTTGACGCGATCTCGAGCTTGCCCCCGAGGTGGATGAGGAAGGTGGTGTCACTCACCTGATCGACGGTGCATCCGGGAAGGGCTTCGAGGGCTGACTTCACGGCAGCGCCGTTATCAGGATCGCCGGTCACGCAGGTGATATCCAAGGTAACGCTGTCATGGCCCGGGTCGACGACGTCCATGCCGGTGATGACGGCCCCGGTGCTCGTCACTGCGCTCACGAGGGAGCCTGATGCGTGCAATTCCGGAGTGGCGTGAAGGCGGACAGTGATCGTGTGACCGGAGGGGCTCATGCTCGTCATCCTATCGATGTTTGTTGCGGAAATTTAGCGGTCGACAATTAACCGTTACGTTATGTGTGCGCTTAGATGCTCGCCACTTCCTCGACGAACTGCATGGCGGGACGCGCGAGACGATCATGCAGTGCGAAGAAGGTCTCGGTTGCCTTGTCGCCGGCCCATGCCTTCGGCAGGTACTCCCGCGGGAGACCAGGATCGACGTACGGCAGCGGTCGCCAGGCGGTGAGAGCCCTCGTGTAGTCGGCAAAGGCCTTGACGGGATCAGGCGAGACTCGCGTGCGGGCCCAAGAGGCGGCCAGCGGCGCGTACTCCGCGGTGAACTCCTCGTAGGCCAGGGCTATTGCGTCGAGGTCCCACCACTGGCTCACGGCCTCCTGCGTCGCGCGGAAAGCCGAGTGCTCGGCAATGAACAGGTCGACATGGGCGCGGATGTCCAGCAACTCAACGACGTACTTCACGTCCGATTCGAGTTGCCGGGGGGCGATCCACAGGCCCCCTCCCACCTGCGCGAACCCAACACGTGCCAGTCGGGATCGAAGCCGGTAGCGGACGTCGCGAGCGCTCTCTGGGATGGAGAATGCGGCGAGTACCCAGCCCTTGTTCGGAGGAGGGAAACGGCGCTCGAGGACCCGAGAATCACCGATATCGAAGGTACGCCGTGCCGACTCGCCAAGGGCGTATCCAGCGACGCCCTCGCGCCGCTCTCCGGTGAGCACCCCGCGGCGCTTGAAGCGAGAAAGCGCACTGCGAACCGAGGGATCGTCGATGCCGACCTCGCCGAGGAGGGTGAGGAGGGCAGAGACAGAGAACCAGCCGCCGATCGACCGGCTGTAGGCGCCGTACGTCGTGATGATGAGCGACTGCGGCCGTGCGGTGCGCGCAGTGGGCTCGATCTCATCCGAGTCGGCAGCGGCCATGTCGGTAAGGATATCCGCGGCGCCACCTACCGCGATGGGGACACGTTCGGGGCAGGTGGGTCGGGAGCGTAGTGTTTCACCGTTGTGCTTGCAAAACGCGGCAGGCAGTTGGAGCGTGTTGAACGAGGGCTGAGTGTCAATGACTGAAGGCGGACCATCGTGGTGAAGATCCTGGCAATCGGTGGCAGCACCCGACCTGGCTCCTCCAGCGAGTTGGCAGTGCGGCTTGCCGGGAAGGGAGCCGAGGATGCCGGCGCGACGGTCGTCTACATCACGGGCCGCGAACTCATGCTTCCCATCTACGACACCGAGAGCGTGGATCGCGTTGAAGCGGCAACGGCCCTCGTGCAGGCGCTACGTGAGGCCGACGGCGTCATCGTGGCGAGCCCCGGATACCACGGCGGCATCAGCGGCATGATCAAGAACGCTCTTGACTATGCGGAGGATCTCGCCAAGGAGGAGCGTGCGTACCTTGATGGACGAGCAGTCGGGTGCATCGCGGTTGCCTACGGATGGCAGGCGACCGTCTCGACGCTGCACCAGCTGAGGCAGGTTGCGCATGCGCTGCGTGCGTGGCCGACCCCGCTCGGCGGCTCGGTCAATGCAGCACTCGTGTCGCTGGCCGAGGGCAACGAGGACCCCGCGACCAAGGCGCAACTCGAGACCATTGGCCGCCAGGTCGCAGAATTCGCGATCATGCGCCAGACGGCAGCGAGGTAGATCGGCTCATGCCGACCGTGCTGGGGCTACTCGCGATGGCATTTCTCGTCCTGATCGCGTTCGCAGGGCTTACCGGCCGATTGACGATGCGTTCGTGCTGCTCGCCGGTTCCTGCAGAACGCGATCTGCGGCTCAATCCCGGCGCTGATCCGAGCACGGCTCCTGGAGCCGATCGCTGATCTTCTGGCAGGCAGCACCGAGTGCTTGAAACTCCTCGGGAGTGAGGGCATCAACGAGATGCTCTCGGACACTGTCGACATGGGCTGGTGCTGCGGCAACGAGGGTCGACCAGCCCTGCTCGGTCAATCCAGCGAATGAGCCGCGCCGGTCCTGCGTGCATTCGAAGCGCGCGACGAGGCCAGCGCGTTCCATGCGGTCGATCTGATGCGAGAGGCGACTGCGCGATGACAGCGTGCGTTCGGCGAGATCGCTCATCCGCATGCGTCGCTCGGGTGCCTCCGAGAGCCACACGAGAATCTCGTAGTCGGCGACGGTGAGCCCCTGCCGCTCTTGGAGATCGCGATTGAGACGGTCGGTCACCAGCCGCGAGGCACTGAGCCAGGCACGCCAGGACTGCTGCTGATCGAGGGTCAGCCAGTTCGACATGCCATCATGCTACCTGCGGTGGTTGAAACACTAACTATCCTCGGTGTGCAAATCCCAGATGCGGACCCCACCGAGGATCCCGGCCGAGTTCGGGATGATCGTCCCCTTCGGGCCGACATCGGCGATGCTCAGCTGCTTGGCATTGCCGCCGCCGACGTAGAGATGATCGAACCAGAGCATCTCGTGGAAGTGCTCGATGGAGCGTCTGACGCGCTTTGCCCACTTCTCGTTCCCGATGGCCCGCCGTGCTGAATTGCCCAGAGCAACATCGGTCGTCTCGCCACTGCGAAACGGGCCGTGCGACAGCTCGAGATGCGGAAGCAGCGTGCCGTTATTGAAGAGCGCCGTTCCGACCCCGGTGCCGAGGGTCATGACGAATTCGAGACCCTGGCCCTTGACGACGGCGCAGCCTTGCATGTCTGCGTCATTCACGACCTTGGTCGGCACTCCGAGCAATTCGGCGAGCGCCGACCCAAGGTCGAACTCCGACCAGGCGAGGGCGAGTTCAGGATCGCGGTCACCGGCGTACGTCGCGCGTGAGAGCGATGGAACCTCGATGACTCGGCCCCGTCTCACAAGTCCGGGGAACCCGACCGACGCACGATGGACATCGCGAAGCGGCTCGACGAGATCGCCAAGTGCAGCGAGAAGGGTCTTCGGTGGGCAGGGGTAGGGGGTGTCAACTCGGCGTCGCTCGGCCGTCATCTGCCCTGCCGTATCGAGGACTGATGCCTTGAGTCCACTGCCGCCGATGTCGATGGCGAGCGTGCGAACCTCAGTCGGCCAGACCGTGCCGGTGCTCGTCGTGATCATGGTCAACGGCGTCAGGATTCGGCCGGCGATGGCCAGGCGGTAACACCGGTCGGGAGGGTGAGAATCTCTGCGCCGGCCTCGGTGACGACGAGGGTGTGCTCGAACTGGGCTGTGCGGCGCAGGTCCTTTGTGACGACGGTCCAGCCATCGGCCCACATGTCGTAGTCATGCGTTCCGAGCGTGAGCATCGGCTCGATGGTGAAGGTCATGCCGACCTCGAGGATGACGTCGGCTCGGGGATCGTCGTAGTGGGGAACGACGAGCCCGGTGTGGAAGGAGGTGCCGATGCCATGGCCGGTGAAGTCGCGGACCACTCCGTACCCGAATCGGCGGGCATAGCTCTCGATGACCCGGCCGATGACATTGAGTGGACGCCCTGGGGCGACGGCCGCGATACCCCGACGGGTCGCCTCCTGAGTTCGCTCGACGAGGAGCGCGGACTCCTCATCCACCTCTCCGACGAGAAAGGTCGCATTCGTGTCTCCGTGGACTCCGCCGATGAAGGCGGTGATATCGATATTGCAGATGTCGCCTTCGACGAGGACGGTGGAGTCGGGGATGCCGTGGCAGATCACCTCATTGAGCGAGGAGCACAGTGACTTCGGAAAACCGCGGTAGCCGAGCGTTGACGGGTAGGCGCCTTGATCGCAGAGGAACTCGTGGCCCACGCGATCGAGTTCGTCGGTGGTGACTCCGGGGCGAACATGCCGGCCGACTTCGACGAGTGCATCGGCCGCGATCCGCCCTGCGTGCCGCATAGCCTCGATGATCTCTGGATCCTTGACCTCGGAACCTTCGTAGGGGGTCGGTGCGCGCTTGCCGACATACTCTGGGCGGGCGATGGGCGACGGAACCTGTCGTAGTCCGGAAATCTGTCCGGGTCGCAGTGGCTCGGTCCGAATCGCAATCGACATGACGATCAGTCTAGATCGTTCGCGGAGTCGGTAGAGTCGCATGCGTTGTGACGAGCACCAACGGACAAGATGCCGAGAAACGATGATGCTGAGGAGATTCGCATGAGTTGGTACTACTGCCTGACCCATCAGCAGGTGGAGCCGGATGCCGGCTGCCCGAATGCCGAGCGCATGGGTCCCTATGCCACGGAAGCGGTCGCGGCCGCTGCTCTCGAGAGGGCGCATGAGCGCAATGAGGAGTTCGATAAGGACGACGACTGAGCACGGAGTTCGCAGTCACTGCGCATCCGGCCAGGAAATATCGAACGGCCCGCACCGATCGGTGCGGGCCGTTCGACATCAACAGTCTGGCTGACTAAGCCTTCTTGGCTACGGCCTTCTTTGCCGGTGCCTTCTTGGCTACGGCCTTCTTGGCGGGAGCCTTCTTCGCTACCGCCTTCTTTGCCGGTGCCTTCTTCGCTGCCGCTTTCTTCACGACTGTCTTGCGAACCGGTGCTTTCTTCGCGACCGCCACGTTGCCTCCCGTGTCGTTGGGTCTGCTCGATGCAGATACCTCAAGGTGAACTTTGGCAGAGCATGACAGA
>CALPZT020000090.1 GCA_943328365.2 Bifidobacterium breve
CCCGGGGGCGGCGAGCGAGCGCTCGCCCCTGCTCCGATGCCTGGCCCGGTCTCGGAGGCCGAGATAGCCTCGGCGTCGGATGCTGGGCCCGAGCCGGATATCGAGCCTGTGGCCACTGACCCGGAGCCTGTGGCCACTGACCCGGAGCCCGTGTCGACTGACCCGGAGCCCGTGTCGACTGACCCGGAGCCTGCAATCGCGATGGAGCCCGACTCGGAGCCTGACCTCACCCCCGGACCGATGTCGTCCACCGAGTCGGAGGAACGATCGTGAAGTCTGCAGCGTCATTCCGAGGGATCCTCATCGTCGGCTTCCTGACGGCGGCCATTGTCGGCGGAGGTGTCCTGGCGAAACGTGAGGCACCACAGGAGATTGTCGCGGGAGAGAAAGTCGTCCCGATCGGCTCGACAGTCATGCTGTGCCCCGAGCCGGGGGCAGGGGCTGAGCTCGGGGTGCGTGTTACTGCTGCTGTCGTACCAGGCCAGGTCGGACAGGATGGGCCGGTTGGCAGTGCCGCCATCGAGACGCTGCTCGGCAAGAAGTCGGAGAGCGCCGAGATCACGGCGCCGGGGGGCCAGGCAGAAATTGCCGCGTTCGGGCGCGCGCTTCCGCCCATTTCCGTTCGCGGCGTCGGATCCCTTGCGCCGGGCCTCATCGCAGACCAGTGGAGTCGCGACCCGCGCGGCCAGGGCCGGGGCATGGCGAGCACCGCATGTGGGCCCGCGGCAACGGAGTTCTGGTTCGTTGGCGGGGGTGCGATCGCAGGGCGTCAGACCCGCGTTGTTCTCGTGAACCCGGACGAGAATTCAGCCATCGTCGACATCATCATTCACGGGCCGGACGGCATCATCGAGGCACCGGCCGGGAGAGGTCTCGTGGTGAAGGGCGAACGCCGAGTCGTCGTGAGACTCGACGCCCTCGTTCCGGGAACGAAGGCGACTGCAGTTCATGTGGTCGTCCGAACTGGACGAATCGGTGCGACAGTGGACGATGACCAGATGTCCGGCCTTCAGTCAATCGGGTCCGACTGGATCCCGTCAGCCGCCATGCCCGCCACGACGGTCTACGTCCCCGGTGTGCTTCCCGGCAATGGGCCGCGGGTGCTTTCGGTCGTCGCGCCTGGAGATGACGACGCCAATGTCAAGGTGCGAGTGATGTCTGCCGCCGGAACATTCGCGCCTGCAGACCGAGATCTGATTCGAGTCTCCGCCGGCACAGTGGCAAGCATTGATATGTCGCTGGTGACCGAGAAGCAGCCTGTCACCCTTGAACTTACGTCCGACACTCCGATCGTGGCAGGTGTCCGCCAGTTCATCGGCGGTAACAAGGCGCAGCAGGACACCACCTACAGTTCCGGCACTCTGCCCTTCACGGGCACGAGCGCCGTCAGCGGACTGCCTGTTCGCGAAGCGACGACCGTGAACCTGATGGTGACCGCCGTAACCGAGGACGCAGTCGTCGACGTCACGCTGCTTCCCTTCCGCGCAGGGGAGGAGGTGTCGACCCCGACCAAGCCTCGAAGAGTGAAGATCGCTGCCGGAAATGTGCAGTGGCTGGCAGTCGACCCGCCGGCCGGGATCGAGTGGTTCACCGCAATTGTGACTCCAGTGGAAGGCTCCGGCCCTGTGCTCGTGGCCCATCAGGTGAGAGAGGTGTCGAAGTACGGCGACCTCGTTACCGGCTATCCTTGGCTGCCCTTGCGCGACACCGTCACCGTCCCTGTTGCTCAGGAAGACCTTGGCCTGACCATTCGATAGGCATCGATGCCGGGTTGCCCGGCGAGTCACCGTCTTCCGGTCGACTCGGACCGTTAGCGTGCCACTCATGCCACGTCGTCGCTGCTCCAAGCCCTCATGCCAAGGAGTGGCTGTGTCAACGCTCACATATGTCTATGCAGACTCCACCGCGGTGCTCGGACCCTTGGCCACGGTGGCGGAGCCGCACTGCTACGACCTGTGCGACATGCACAGCATGCGGATGACCGCGCCTCGCGGCTGGGAGATCGTTCGCATCAGCCCGAATCCCGATGCGCTCAAGCCCACGAGCGATGATCTTGCGGCGCTAGCCGACGCCGTACGTCAAGCTGCGCGGCCGCGGTACTCCCCGGAGCTCGACGGACCTCTCGGCGCGCCGGTGGGATCCGTCGAAGTGGCCAGACGAGGGCATCTTCGCGTTCTCGAGAGCAGCGACAGCGACTTCTCTCGGTAGGCTGCTCTCGTGAGAGTTCTCGACGACATCATCAAGGCCTACGACGTTCGTGGGATCGTTCCGGACCAACTCGACGCCGATCTGGCCCACGATGTGGGCGCGGCGTTCGTGCGGGTACTCGGCATCGCCTCGCAGGATGGTGGGCCCGGTGTTGTCGTCATCGGTCATGACATGCGGCCTTCGGGCCCCGATCTGGTCGCTGCGTTCGCAGATGGTGTTCGCGAACAGGGCTGTGACGTCTTGCTCATCGGACTCGCGAGCACTGATGGCCTGTATTTCGCGTCGGGCAGTCTGGGCGTTCCGGGTGCCATGTTCACTGCGAGCCACAACCCGGCCCAGTACAACGGCATCAAGCTCTGCCGAGCGGGCGCTGCCCCCGTCGGACAGGACACTGGCCTGCGCGAGATCCGCGACATGATCGAAGCCGGCCCGATCCCCACGCCCGATGATCGTGGTCTGGGCGAGGTTCGATCCCAGGACATGCTTGCTGACTACGCCGCCTTCCTCCGCTCGCTTGTCGACATTTCTGGTATTCGTCCACTCAAGGTAGTGATCGATGCGGGCAACGGCATGGGTGGATACACGGTCCCCGCTGTGCTCGGCGGGGCAGCAGGGCTTCCGGCGCTTCCCCTCGACATCATTCCGATGTACTTCGAGCTCGACGGCTCATTTCCGAACCATGAGGCCAACCCGATCGAGCCGGCGAACCTTGTCGATCTCCAGGCCCGGGTGCTCGAGACGGGTGCCGACCTCGGCCTTGCCTTCGACGGCGATGCCGACCGGTGCTTCGTCATCGATGAGCGTGGGGAGGCGGTGAGCCCATCGACGCTGACAGCGCTTATCGCGGTGCGGGAGCTCGTGAAGCACCCAGGGGCGTCCATCATCTACAACCTCATCACGTCAAAGGCAGTCCCGGAGGTCGTCATCGAGAACGGGGGAGTGCCGGTCCGCAGCCGCGTCGGCCACTCGTTCATCAAGGCAACGATGGCCCAGACCAACGCGGTGTTCGGCGGTGAGCACTCAGGTCATTTCTACTTCAGGGATTTTTGGCGCGCGGATTCCGGGATGCTTGCCGCACTGCACGCGATGGCCGCACTCGGTGAGACCTCCGACGGTACGCCGCTCTCGAGTCTGCTCCAGTCGTTTGACCGCTACGCATCAAGTGGTGAGATCAACACGAAGGTCGTCGATCAGCGAGAGACCAGTGAGCGGATTCGTGATGTGTTCGGCTCCCGTGAGGGCGTCACGATCGACGATCTCGACGGACTGACCTTCACCGGGGATACGTGGTGGTTCAATGTCAGGCCGAGCAACACCGAACCCCTCCTGCGCCTGAATGCGGAGGCATCCGATGAGGCCACGATGGAGCGGCTGCGCGACGAGGTGCTCGCCTTGATGCGAGCGGGTGCATGATGCCCCCACCGAGTGATGCGCAGGCGAGCGGAGCTTCGATCGACCCGGCACTGTGGGATTTGCTTGCATGCCCGTGCCCAGACCACGGTGCGGTCACGCTCGACTCCGATACCGGCGAAATCTGCTGCACGGTGTGCGGGCTGAGGTTTCCGATCCGTGATGGCATCCCAGTGATGCTCCTCGACGAGGCGCGCAGGGGCTAGCGCATGGTGACGGTCATAGGGGGTGTCGTCAAGGACTACGAGTGGGGCATCATCGATGGTCTTGCCCCATGGTGCGGCGGTGCCACCGGACGGCCGCAGGCCGAGTTGTGGTTCGGGGCCCATCCGTCGGGACCATCACCGGTCTTATCTGCTGACGCCGCCGCCCTGCCGCACAGTGCCGATTCTGTCCAGTGCGATGCGAATGGAGTCGCGAACCGCTCCCCGGCCGTCTTGCACGCCGCTTCGCTGCTCGATGCCACTGGCGTTCCGCTGCTCGTCAAGCTCCTTGCTGCTGCGCAACCGCTCTCCGTGCAGGTGCATCCCAGAGCCAAGCTGGCCGACGACTGGTGGGAGGCGCAGCAGGCACCAGGCGCTGAGCAGATCCTCGCGGATGCGAACGAGAAGACTGAACTTCTCGTCGCGCTCTCCGAGTTTGAGGCCTTTGTCGGATGGCGTCCCCTTGCGGAAGCGATTTCGATCCTCTCAGGAATCCCGGGCGCGCGTGACGCCGTACGCCTGCTCACTCTCGGCGATCGGCCGTCCGCAATTCGTTCGCTTCTCGCACTGGATGATCGGACGGAATCGGTAAGGCTGTTGCCGGTGGCTGCGAAAGCGGCGGGCCTGGCCCCGGCTGATTGCGCGGCGTTCGAAATGGTCGTCAGGGTGTATCCGGGCGATCGTGGCGCGCTGCTCACGGCCCTGCTCGCCCACGTGTCCCTGAGCCCCGGCTCAGCCGTCTTCGTGCCCGCTGGTGTGCCGCACAGCTACATCCATGGATTGGGCCTGGAGGTCATGACGACCTCGGACAACGTCCTTCGCCTTGGGCTCACCCCAAAGCCGATCTTCGTCTCTGAGGCTCTCGATGCACTCGACGACACGGCGGTTCCTCAGGTGATTCATGTGGAGATCGGCGAGGCCATCAGACCAGTGGGAGCCCCATTCGAGGTCAGGCTCGTCGGTGCGCGTTCCGCAGGAAATGATGCGGATGCGCAACGTTCGACTGACGAAGGCTCCACGATCGGTCAATCACGCGGACCGCGATCCTCCGATTCGCGCGACAGCGCCGCAACCGGTCATCTCCCCACCGGACGTTTCCGCCTGTGCCTCGCGATTGAGGGCAGCGCAACCGTCACCACCGATGACGGCACCGTGTCATTGGGCCAGGGCACTGCCGCGGTGCTCGTTGCAGCGGAGCCCACGGCTACGGTGTCGACAACGGGGCTCGTCGCGTTGGTGTTGGATAGGGGAGCGTCGCTTTGAGCACTGAAGGTGGTCTACGGGCGGTAGTTGCCGCACTGCTCGCCAACTTGGGTATCGCAGTGAGCAAGTTCATCGCCTTTGCATTCACAGGTTCGTCCTCGCTCCTCACGGAGGCAATCCACTCGGTTGCTGACTCGGGCAATCAGGTGCTCTTGCTCATCGGAAACAAGCGGTCGAAGAAGGGCGCTGACGCGCACCATAATTTCGGCTACGGACGACGCCGGTTCATCTACGGCTTTATCGTGGCGGTCGTCCTGTTCCTCGTGGGAGGCATGTTCTCCCTCTACGAGGGCCTGCACAAGATCCAGCACCCAGAAGAACTCCGCGACGCATGGATCGCATTCCTCGTCCTTGGGGTCGCCATCATCTTGGAGGCGATGTCGTTCAGGACCGCGCTGCGCGAGGCGAATAAGTCGAAGGGTCGAAGAAGCCTTCTCCGGTTCCTCAAGGACTCCAGGCAGCCAGAACTGCCAGTGATCCTGCTCGAGGACGCTGGGGCACTGCTGGGGCTTTGCTTCGCGCTCTGCGGCGTCTCGCTCGCGGTCGTTACAGGCAACGGGGTATGGGACGGGGTAGGAGCCCTCTGCGTGGGTGCGCTCCTTGTCGTCATCGCGATTTTCCTAGCCATGGAGATGGCTGCCATGCTCGTGGGCGAGACCGCGCTTCCGGAGGAGGTCGCAGCCATTCAGGCTGCGCTTGAGGCAAGCAATGGGGTCCTGCGAGTGATCCACCTTCGTACGCTTCACGTGGGACCGGACGAACTCCTCGTGGCCGCGAAGATAGCCGTCGCGCACAGCGATACCGGAGCGTCGATTGCTGCAGACATCAACGCTGCCGAGGCGTCACTTCGACGTGCCGTTCCGTCCGCTCGATATGTGTTCCTCGAACCGGACATTGACCAAAATACAGGCATGAGCGACGAGATTTTGCCCTCGACCTGAAGCCGAGCGTCAATGCCGGACCCCGGCCTTTCATGCCCAGTTTGATCTGGATTTGGCCCACGCGACCGCTGCCATCCAATTCTGGTGAGAGGTCATCGGCGTGGAAAGGTGAACACTGCTGGACATCCAGCAATCAAATTCCTCAGCAACGTTAAGGGTTATTCCTGGTGAATGCCCGTCGACCACGAAGTGGATTTGACCGGACAAGCGAGACCACGTACATTTACGACATCGTCCCGAGATGAGGCTGGAAGGCCGAGTAGCGGTGCGCGTCCGTACCTTGAGAACTCAACAGCGTGCAACATGTCAATGCCAATTACCCCGTTCCCGGGGTTCGGCTGGGTTTTCCTGGTCGTGTCGTGGGACGGATTCCTTTGGTAGAAATATGAGCACACAGCTCATTCTCTGCCAGTTTCAGCTCATACATTTATGGAGAGTTTGATCCTGGCTCAGGACGAACGCTGGCGGCGTGCTTAACACATGCAAGTCGAACGGTGACGGAGGAGCTTGCTCTTCCTGATCAGTGGCGAACGGGTGAGTAACACGTGGGCAACCTGCCCCTGACTTTGGGATAACGCTTCGAAAGAGGTGCTAATACCGGATATGAGCTCCCTTGGCA
>CALPZT020000091.1 GCA_943328365.2 Bifidobacterium breve
ATCTGCTAGTTCCTGTTGCATGTGCTGCCCCTCGGTTGCGCTCGGCCCTGGCCATCGTCCGGATAATCGTTCGGTCCCCAACGATCTCGGAATAGTATGTCAAGCGTGCTCGCTCGGGGCCGGTTTGGGAGAGGATTCATCGCATGAGGGTGCTTTTCATGCAGCACGACCCCTTCAGTCCCCCTCGGCTCGTCGCCGAGCGGTTCGAGGAGCTCGGGTTCGAAGCGGTGGAGGAGACCATCGTCGATGCGCACCTGTATGACACCCCCGGCGAAGCCACCCATGAGTTCCCTGACCCCCGCGATTTCGACGTCATCGTGCCGATGGGGTCGCCCTGGGGTGCGTGGGACGACTCGAAGATCGGCTCGTGGCTATTGCCCGAGCTGCAGTGGCTTCGCGATGCCGACGCCGCCGGAGTGCCGGTACTCGGCATCTGCTTCGGCGGCCAGCTGCTCGCCCGCGCCCATGGTGGCAGCGTCGGCCGGGCGCCCGACTGCGAGATCGGCTGGACGAGCCTGTGGAGCGAGGACGAGTCGCTCATTGATCCTGGCCCGTGGTTCTCATTTCACTTCGACCGTTGGGAGCTTCCGCCAGGAGCGGACGAGATCGCGCGCACCTCGCGCGCATCGCAGGCGTTCACCCTGCGCAAGAACCTGGCGCTGCAGTTCCACCCGGAACTCACCGGCGACATGCTCGAGGGCTGGCTCAACTCCCCCGGCGATGGCCGCAACCTCCTCATCGCCGACGGCCAGGACCCTGACATCCTCCTCGCCTTCACGAGGGCACAGGAGCCCAAGGCCCGTCAGCGGGCGCACGGTCTCGTCGACAATTTCCTCGGGCAGGTCGCGGGCCTCGGCCACGTCGTCTAAACGACCGGTCGCGATCGAAGGTCTGCTCCTCCTACTGGACCGGCCCGGACTGCAGCATGAACACCGTGATCGCGTCGAAGTACAGCTCATTGAGGGCAAGGACCTGCGCTGCCGTGGCCTCAGGGGTTCCGGCCAGCGCCTGCGCTGCATCGGTGCCATACGCGGCAGCCCACACCGGAAGGCTCGCATCCAGGCCCCGCTGAGCGAGGAGTGCGGCAACCTGGTCGACGGCCTTCTTCGCTGTCGACATCGATGCGAGGAGGACCTCGGGCTGCTGGACCGCCGTAGGGTCTGCCCCGATACCGAACTGGTCCACGCCGAAGTTCTGGACGGCAGCGATCAGCGAGGTGGTAGCGATGTAGTACGTCACCGCGACCGTCGCCTGCAGCAGTTCATCCGGAAGGGAATCCCTGTTGCTCGGGATGGCCGCCGCAGCGGCACTGAGGTTGAGTACCACGGGCAGGAGCAGGCCCACATCGTTCTCGCGGGCAAGTACGGCCGGATCCTGGCCGCGCATCACCACCTGCTGCACGTAGTCCTGCTGAGCCTTCCCCGCTCTCGCGAGGAAGGTCGTGTAGTCCGAGAGATACGCGGTCACGGGTCCTGCACCAGGACTCGGCTGGGCCGGCGCAGCCTGAACGATTGCGAGTTGATCGGGGTAGTAGACGTTGATGGCGGTATCCACATCGGCGAGGATGCGCGCATATCGATCGATGCCCGCGGCATCCAACGCGCCTGCGTCGATCTGCTGCTGAACTGACTGCAGGATGGAGTCGTTGTAGGCCAACCAGCTCAGGGCGTTCGGCAGGGTCAGCTGCTGCTCGTAGCCCATGGCGGCGCCGAGTTGGACGCCCTGCGTCAACGCAGCCGAATTGCTGGCGGTCGAGCGCTTCAACCAATTAGTCAGCCAGACGGTCGCGCCAGTCACACCCGAGGCGGCCAACTGCGCCTGCGCATTCACCGAAGCGCCCTCGCGGACCGCCATATTCAGGCCCTGCATGCCGATGCCGTACGACGTTGCCACCTGGCCCGACTCGGCAGCGGACGTGGCCCGATCGAGAAGACCGCTCACGGCATCGGTCACCTGATTGGCGGGAAGTGCCGCTGCCTCGTCAGCGAGCAACGTGAGAAGTGCCGTGACCTGCCTTGCCGAGAGCTCCTGCACGGCCGGGGGCAGGACGAAGGGAGGAGCGGACGGGTAGGCGAACCTGTCGTCAGTGAACAACGAAAAGGCCTCTTGCACGTTTCCGACTGACCGGACTTCCAGGCCTAGGCGCTTGCCGACCTCGTCCGCGGACTCGACCGCATTCGTCTCCGGATTGCGAAGGCTCATATTGGCCATGGGGAGCAGCACGGTTCGATACCCCTGATCGGCCGCCGCCTGCAGCTTCAGAGCTACGCCCCCTACGGGACCGATCGAACCGTCAGGGCTGATGGTTCCAGTCATCGTCATGTCACCACGGATTGGTGCACCGAGTAGGGCGGCCAGCACGCCCACCGTAAGGATGCCACCGGCCGACGGTCCGTCGATCGGGCCGGTTACGCCAAAGTCCACATCGACTCGCCCAGGGTTGACGCCACTGACCATGGAACCCACCGCGGCGGCAGCCGCCGATGCGGCGGTCCACTGAGCACCCGCCCCCTGCGCTTTGATGTCCGCGAGGTCGATCGTGAAGAGTGCTGAGCCGTCCTTCGTGGCCCAGATCCGAGCGGGCTCGGTGCCGCTCGTGCCCGCTCCATCGTCAGCCCACAGGGCTGGGACTGTAATTTCGTATCCCTTGTCGCGGGCAACAGGTTCACGCAGACCCTCGGATGCCGTGAACGACGCAGGCGAACTGCACGCGGTGGCTCCGGCCAACACGCCAGCACACAGGGCAACAGTTGCGACCATGGACAGCATGCGTCTCATGGGCGAAGTCTGTCAGTACGCCCTCCGCTACAAGGGCTCGTCACCCCCGGGACACGAGATCGAGCCACGATTGAGAAAAGGCTTCTCAGCTCAGAGCCAAAGCAGAAGCCGTATTGCTCTCTCTACAGACCTAGACGTGGGAAGCGGCGAATGAAAACTCGTTTTGGCCTCGCGAGCAGAGTGCCACTGGGTAGTGATTTCAGGCCCGCCGGCCTCGGGCACGGCAGTGACGATGCACTGCGTGATGGGGCCTGCACCGCTAGGCCCGCTGATCCGGGCCGCCAAGGAGCCCTGCCCTGCGGTGACGCTTTCGATCATTGGAGTCGCCGGCAGTCACGAGTTGTCTTGGAAGAGCGCTTGCACACCCAGCGGCGGTTGTTCGCTCACTGCCGGGCAGCGAGTCGGCATGGATCCCTGCGACGGGTTTCCAGTCAGCGATTCCTCGGCTTGAGTGGTGCTCCCCTGGTCTGCGGGCGCTGCCCAGTTGGAATTCCTCATGCCCGGCCGGGTCGGTTTCACCGTTGTCGAGTGCACGAATGGACGGCGGACGTCTGGCTGTGGGCAATTCCTGGAGACCATGGATGCTATGACCACGTTGGCGCGGTGGGGTCGGGCTGGTCAGGCCGAGCCATTTCGTCGTCGACTACCAGCGGTCTGTCGTTGAATTGGCTGGCGGTTCAGTGTGGAGGGACTCACTGGGCCCTGTCGATGATGTCGGCCACGGTTGTCTTCCAGATTAACGGCGTGGAGTTATGGTTCCAGTGGCTGGTCAAGCGCTGGATTGCATCTTCGAGCTCGGCGACGCTCGTACGTGTCCCGCGGCGCAGTCGGAGAGACTCTCGCGGGCGTGATTCACGAGTCTCGTCTGGTGCTTGTCGTGTCGGCCGAGGTTCCCCGGGCTGAGTGCGCCGCACGCTCGGCCGGGGGTAAACATGAAACTCTTGGACTCTTTGCGGCGTGTCGCCTTGGCCTGTTATGTTTTCATATCGTTTCTGCGGCTTCACTGGGTGCTGCCTGTCTGAGAGGCCATTCATCATGGTTTGTTTGTCGAAAGGTCCTGGTGCGTTTCTAGCTGCTTTCTTGGCACTCGCCGCGATTGTCGCGGGATCAAGCGGCTGCTCGTCGAGTGATGAAGAGTCGCGGCAGGCAGGGAACCTCGGTACCCGCGTCTGCATTCTCAACAGCTGGACCGAGAAGGTGGGCGTCGAATACATCACCAAGGACACCGACACCGGCACTGGTCCCCTCGGGCCGAGTATGCAGTCCTGTGCCGAAGGAACGGGGAAAATGATGGGAGACGTGGATGGTGAGCTCATGTTCCCGGCACCGACACCGGCGCTTGGCTTCCAGGCTAACAATCCTTGGACCGGTGCCCCCCGCTTCTCTCTCATTGAGTTCAACTCAAACGATCCGCACCGCCGGGACGGAAGCGTCAATTGCTTCGACGAAAGTTTCGACGTCGGCCAGACCCGCGTCTATGACAACGGGACCTTTCGGCTGTCCGTCGAGCGCCTTCCTGACGATCAGTGGAAGGAGTTCAGCGTCATCATCGAGCCGAGCCAGGGGCAGCTCGTCGGCTACCCCTGCAAAAAATCTAGCTGACGTCTGTCATGTCACGACGAATGCGTTTGAGTGGTTCAAGAAACCCTGTTGATGATCATTTCCTAGGGCTGCCCCCATTGACCGGGCGGCACTACCCCAGAAAACCATCAACCCGGCAACTTGTGGTGGGGCAGCGGGGGCTATGCGAGAGTTCGCCGCTCACCATGGAGAGTGCAAGCAAGACGTAGTCGTGCTCGCCGAGCCGTGTCGTCATCAACTGTGTTAAACAATGGTCAATTGATTTCGTGAAGAATCTGCGCGCACTCTACCTGAGAGGTGTCTCATGTCGTTCTCTGTTTTGCGGCGTCCGCGCCTGTTTCTCGCGGCTTTCTTGGCACTCGTCGCGATCGTCGCGGGAGCGAGTGGTTGCTCGAAAAGTGATGAAGAGTCGCGGCAGGCGGGGAACCTTGGCGTCCGCATCTGCATTCTCAACAGCTGGACTGAAACTGTGAGTGTCAGATACGCCATAGAGGACACTTCCACCCGGGAGGGCAATCTATCGCCGGGTGAGCAGTCGTGTGCCGAAGGAACGATGGCCACAGGCTGCGATGTGAATGGCGCGATTGTCTTTCCGGAGCAGGCAGTTACATCCGTATTCAATGCATCCATCTTCTCTGTCTACAATCCTTGGGTCGGTGCGCCTGGCGCTTGGATCGATTGGCAAACGCTAAGGGGGCAGGAGCCGGACGTAATCTGCAGCCAAAAGCAACAAGGGTGGAGCGTGGGCCAAAAGTCCGGCTGGAGCAAAGGACCCGTGGTTGTGAGCGTCGAGCGCCTTCCCGACGATCAGTGGAAGGAATTCATCCTCATCATCGAGCCGGCCTAGCGGCATCGAGTTCGCGTTGGTACCTGCGTCGGACGGGACGGTGGAGGTGAGTGAGGGGGCGGTCGCGTGAGGCTCTGTGATTGCCAACAAAGGAACGCGTGTTGGAGCACACGCGATAGCCTAAAGTTCATTGCTCTTTCTCGACACGGTGGATGCCCTGAAGACAGCTGATGGCGCTCGCTGATGTACCTCAGTGCCGCTCGGAGAGCGCGATGACGTTGCCGCCTTCGTCGAAGATCGTTTCCTTGGGCGGTCGGTAGTTCGGCATGATTATCCCGGCGATTTAAAGTCCCCAGCGCATACTCGTCATTGCGCGTTGCTCCTTGATTGTGGCGCAGGAGCCTGACGCTGCGCGAGATTCCGTGTCGGGAGTTGTGAGCAATGGGGCGTCCTCGGGAATGAATGTTTCCGGGGCCATCGCCTGACGCGTCGCCGCCAAGTCAGGCAAACACGCGTTATTCGAGTTGCAGACAATCGCATGCATGGGGAGTAAGTACACCTCGGGTGCCCCGGTTTTCTCAATGGTGCCATTGTTCAAACTCGGTTGATTCCTGACTCGCTTTCATGCGTCACCTGAACTTCACCCTTGCAAGATCCACCGTAGGTCCTTGCGCCTAGTCGAGGTGCGTCAGCGTGATGGAGAGAAGGAGCGTGGATAGGGCGGCGCGACGTTGATGCACATGCCAACGGTCCCAAGCGGACTGTGGGTCGGCGTAGCCGCCGACGATCGATCGCGAAACCCCCGGCCTCACGTGGATCGTGAGCCTCACCGCTGTTCCATCGTGATTCACTAATCCCGAGCGGAGATCTGCTAGTTCGGCAGTCGAATCCTGACGGATTGGGCGCCATCAGCGGGATCGCCGTACCGGCCCGTGTCCCTCTGCAAGTACCCGCCCCTGCAAACCATCATGTCGTGGCCGTGATTCAGACTCCCCCGAGGTGCACTTTCGTACCGAAGAGATTCGTGCTGTCGGGCACCGGGGGGATCTCGGTCGGCGACCTCAGTTGACGGATGAACCTCGTTCTCGAACCATCGTGGCGGCGCTCCAGCGCCCTCCGCGCTGGTGCATTCTCCCGACGCGAGACTGATTGACGATGGCATCGCATGGCAGACATCGATTCTTGCCTCTTGTGTCGCGCTCACTCACGCGCATGGTGAGCGAGGCAATCAAGGGATGGTTCGCTGAAAGGTGGGTCTTCTACAGGGGGGCTTCCAAGACGAATCCCACGCCAGGCCGCCGTCAGTACTGACATCTTCCGGAACGCAAGCCATTGCGGGAATCGGACTCTTGGCCGCTGATCAACCTGCGATCAAGCACCACGGCTGCGCGAATGGCTGAGTTGTTGATTAGGCACAGCCGCGGTCCGAGATTCGACCGTTGCCTGGACTAGGTCGCGAGCTCAAGCGAGCGGCA
>CALPZT020000092.1 GCA_943328365.2 Bifidobacterium breve
CGTTGAACGCCGACCGGCCCGCAGCCGTCAGGCTGAACACCTGACTTGGGCGCCCCCGTCGCGGAGCAGGGGCGGGCCCGTAGGGAGCGCGGTCGGATGCCACGACGAAATCAGCTTCGAGGAGAGCGGAAAGCGGCCTTCGGATCGCGGTGGCCGTGAGTCCGAGTCGATCAGCGAGATCCGATGCGGTGGCCGGCCCGACGTCGAGCAGTGAACGCGCAATCCGCGCTGCTGCCTCGCCGGGGAATTTCATAACACCATTGTGGCGTAAATCCGGAGTCGCGCCAACCGGGGGGCTCCCTAGACTCGCTGCCATGAGCAGCATCGAACTCGGAGGCGCACCCACGCCGGGTGAGGTTGGCCCGGCGCTCATCGTCGAGAACCTCGTCGTGCGCTACGGCGCAACCGTTGCCGTCGATGGACTGTCGATGACCGCCGAGACCTCGCAGGTGACCGCACTCCTCGGCCCGAATGGCGCAGGCAAGACAACCACCGTCGAGGTGGTGTGCGGGCTCCGCCCGGCGACCAGCGGGCGCGTTCGACTCCTTGGAGCGGAGCCGGGCTCACGCCAGGTCGCCGAGCGAATCGGTGTCATGCTGCAGCAGGGAGGCCTGTACCCGACCGCCCGTCCGCTTGAATGGCTGACGTACCTTGCGCGGCTGTACCCGTCTCACGCTGATCCGTCCGCACTGCTCGCACTCGTCGGCATCGATCCGTCAACCCGCACCACGACACGGCGCCTCTCCGGGGGCGAGCAGCAGCGGGTCAAGCTGGCTGCGGCACTGCTCCCGAACCCAGAATTCCTCATCCTCGACGAGCCGACCGCGGGTCTCGATCCGCTCGCAAGGCGAAACCTCCTCGAAGCGATCGGCGCTCGGCGCGATTCCGGGACGAGCATCCTGCTCACCACTCACCAGTTGAGCGATGTCGAAACGCTCGCCGATCGCGTCATCGTCATCGCTGGTGGCCGAATCGTGGCCGATGGCACGGTGAGCGAACTGACCGGCGCCGATGACGCAATGAGCTTCGGCTCGAGGCCCGGCCTTGATCTCACCGATCTCGCTGCTGCACTGCCGGCGTCCTATCGGGTTCGGGAGGTGCGCGCTGGCAGTTACGTGGTGCATGGGCCGCCCACCCCCCAGATCATGGCTGCCATCACCGCGTGGTGCGCTCAGAAGGGGCTCATGGCCACTGATCTCGCGGTCGGGCAGCGAACCCTCGAGCAGATCGTCATCGATGCCGGATTGGAGCAGCCATGAGTACCTCGACCGGCGTGCGTGCCTCGGCGAGGGTTCGCGCCCACGCCCGCTGGGAGCTTCGACTCCTCCTGCGCAATGGCGAGCAGATCCTCCTGATGTTCGTTATTCCCATAGCGCTGCTCGTTGCACTCGTCGTGATGCGCCGCAGCGAGATCGACACCCAAGTTCCGATCGTCATGACGGTCAGCCTCATCGCCACCTGCTTCACGTCGCTCGCCATCGGCACCGGCTTCGAGCGTCGTTCAGGTGCCCTGACCTTTCTCGCCACGACTCCTCTTTCACGGGTCGACCTGCTCCTCGGCAAGGCCATCGCGACCGCGGCTCTCGCTTCATTGTCGATCGCGGTGCTCGCACTCGTTGCCGCGATGATGGGCTGGCGGCCGAATGCCCAGTGGCCCGTCCTCGTCCTATTTATCGTCGTCGGCGGCGGTGCATTCGCGGCATTGGCCGTCCTCCTCGCCGGGGTCCTTCGCGCCGAAGCGGTGCTCGCCCTTGCCAACGCGATCTTCGTGCTCCTCATCGTCTTCGGAGGCGTGGTGTTCGCGGCGGCCGACATGCCCTCCGCGATCGGCCAGGTCGTCTCACTGCTCCCCTCTGCTGCGCTCGCGGATGCACTGCAGTCCGCGCTCAATGGTGGCGCCTTCCCTCTCGGCCCACTCCTGGTCCTTGTCGCATGGGGCACGGCAGCAGCCATGCTCGCCAGGCGTACCTTCACGTGGGATTGATCACCCACTGTTCGCAGCACGGCAGGATGGGCAGGCGAAATTCCACGGCCTCGCTATGGTGGGTTCATGAGCGACACCGGCCGTTGCACGCCAGCCGTTCGCGGGATCTTCATCGCCAACCTCGTCGCCCAGATGGCGATCGTCGTGACCGGTGCCGTCGTCAGGGTCACCGGGTCCGGGCTGGGCTGCCCCACCTGGCCCGAGTGCGTCGAAGGCTCTTACACCCCGACCGCCCGGCAGGAGGAGTCGTGGCACAAGTACGTCGAATTCGGCAATCGCTTGCTCACCTTTGCCCTCGTCGTGCTCGCGGTCGCAGCGATCGTCGCAGTCATCATGGATCGACGCCGACGCTCGCGGCTATCGCTGCCGCCTCGTCGAGCGCTGATCGTCCTTGCCACCGTGCCGTTCATCGGGACCTTCGCCCAGGCGGCTCTCGGCGGCATCACCGTGCTCACCGGGCTGCATCCGGCTACCGTCTCAGCTCACTTCCTCCTGTCAATGGCGATCATCGCCTTCTGCGTCGCCCTCGTCGCTCGATCAGGTGACCCCGGCGATCACCCCATCGTGATGCTCGTTCGCCGCGAATTGCGCTATCTCACGTGGGGGATCGTCGCGATTGCCGGGCTCGTCGTTGTCCTCGGCGTCATCGTCACCGGCAGCGGTCCGCACAGCGGCGATGCAGAGAGCGAAAACCGCTTCAGCTTCGACCCGCGCACGGTCTCCTGGCTCCACGCCGACGTCGTCCTGCTCTTTCTCGGTCTGCTGGCTGCCCTCCTCCTGGCACTGAGGCTCACCGATGCTCCGTCTCGAGTCCGCAGGGCAGCCTGGCTCGTCATGGGTGTCGCGTTGGCTCAGGGTGTCATTGGCTACGTCCAGTACTTCACCGGACTGCCCGTCGTGGCAGTTATCGCGCACGTCACCGGGGCGGTCTGCGTGTGGGCCGCAGTCCTCTTCCTGCCGTTCGCGGAGCGGACGCGAGGCTGACCGGACGTCCGGCGATGCCCGCTGGCGACCTACCGGAGTTGACGAGCAATGCGCGTGTCCGCGGCAGAGCGGCGGGCGGGATGAACGAATTGTGGGCTGTTCGGCGCATGATTATTCATCTCGCCCAGAATCTGGGCGAGATGAGTTTGTGCTAGCCGATGAATGGGTCGATCGCGACTGCGAGGAACAGGAGCGACAGGTAGGTAATGGACCAGTGGAACAAGCGCATTGCCGTGGCATTGATGTTCGGGTCCTCACGCTTCGCAGCCCCACGCAGGCGATAGGCCATCGCAATGAACACGACGCCGACAACGAACGCGGTGATCGCGTAGACCCAGCCCATCGGTGCAACCCAGACCAGCGACAACGACACGGCAACCATGACCCACGAGTACCAGATGATGCTCGCGGTCACCTGTAGGTCGGTACGGACCACCGGGAGCATCGGAACCCCGGCGTTCGCATAGTCGTCGCGGTATTTCATCGCGAGCGGCCAGTAGTGCGGAGGGGTCCAGAAGAACACGATGAGGAACAGCACGAGCGGCGTGGCCGACAGCCCACCGGTGACAGCAGACCAGGCGATGAGCACGGGCATGCACCCTGCCGCTCCCCCCCAGACGATGTTCTGCGAGGTCCGTCGCTTGAGGAGCATCGTGTAGCCGAGGACGTACATGAGGACGGCAACAAGTGACAGGGCGGCGGCGAGCCAATTCGTGAGCCAGGCGAGGATCACCGCGCTGAGCAGGCTCAGCACGATCCCCTGGATCACCCCGGCTCGCACGGAGATGGAGCCGACGGCAGCAGGACGAGCCTCGGTTCGATGCATGAGGGCGTCGATGTCGCGGTCGTAGACGCTGTTCAGCGTGTTCGCACCGCCTGCTGACAGTGCCCCACCGACGAGTACTGCAACCGTCGTCTGCAGCGTCGGGAGACCTTGAGCCGCGAGGAACATCGTCGGGACAGCGGTCACGAGGAGCAACTCGATGATTCGGGGTTTCGTCAGTGCAATATGCGCACGAAGTCTCGAGCCTCGGGGCTGCACCCGGGGGTCAGCTGCCACTGTCACCCCTCAACCCTACTCAGAGCAGGGCGATGGATCGTGATCGCACCTCACAGGCACGGCCTTCGCCTCGGGTCAGTTGGCTAGGGTTGGCGTATGACGTCGAATGGAACCACCGACCGCCAGCGCGCCCAGTTGGACTGGACCGCTGCCGATGAATCAGCGGTGAAGTACCTGCGCGCACTCGCGATGGACGCCGTGCAGAAGGTCGGAAACGGGCACCCCGGCACCGCGATGGCCCTCGCTCCGGCCGCGTACCTGCTCTTCCAGCGTGTCATGCGCCATGATCCGAGCGACCCGCGCTGGCTCGGCCGTGATCGGTTCGTCCTGTCGGCCGGCCACTCGAGTCTCACTCTCTACAGCGAGTTGTTCCTCTCCGGGTACGGCCTCACCATGGAGGATCTTCAGTCCTTCCGCACGTGGGGCAGTCGTACCCCGGGCCACCCGGAATTCGGCCACACTGCCGGCGTCGAGACCACGACCGGCCCGCTCGGCCAGGGTCTCGCCACGGCCGTCGGGATGGCGATGTCGGCGCGGTACGAGCGCGGGCTCTTCGATCCGCAGACCCCTGATGGCGAGAGCCCCTTCGATCACCGAATCTGGGTCATCGCGTCGGACGGCGACCTCGAGGAGGGCGTCACGTCGGAGGCGTCATCCCTCGCGGGCATGCAGAAGCTGAATCGGCTGTGCGTCATCTGGGACGACAATCACATCTCCATCGAGGGCGACACTGCCGTGGCCTTTACCGAGGACGTCGTCGCGCGGTACGAGGCCTACGGCTGGGCCACCCACAGCGTCGACCGCCTGCCTGACGGCGACATTGATCGCGAGGCGCTGTATGCCGCGCTCACGGCAGCAATAACTGAGTCCAACCGCCCGACATTCATCCGGATGCGCACGACCATCGCCTGGCCCGCTCCCGCAGCGCAGAACACCGCGAAGGCCCACGGCTCTGCCCTCGGTGCTGCGGAAGTGGCGGCAACGAAGGCGGCTCTCGGGCTTGATCCGGAGGCGTCTTTCGCCTTCGACCCCGCAGTGCTCGCCGAGGTGCGAACCGCTCTCACGTCGCGTGTCGCGGCTGAGCGCGCCGCGTGGCAGGCCGGGTTCGATGCATGGCGGGCCGGCCAGCCCGATCGTGCGAGGCTCCTCGAACGCCTCCTCGCCGGCGAGCTCCCTGCTGGATTCGACGCCGCGTTCCCGAGTTACGAGGTCGGCGGCTCTGTTGCCACGCGCAAGGCCTCGGGCGAGGTCATCAATGCTGTCGCTGCCGTCATGCCCGAGCTCTGGGGTGGCTCAGCTGACCTGGCCGAGTCCAACAACACGACGATCGAGGGCGGCGGCAGCTTCCTGCCGGAGGGCTCCGCGCTGCCAGGCGCGTCGCCGTACGGCCGCATCCTCCACTTCGGCATCCGCGAGCATGCGATGGGCTCGATCATCAACGGCATCGCACTCGACGGCCTCACCCGGCCGTTCGGCGGTACGTTCATGGTGTTCAGCGACTACATGCGCGGCGCGGTGCGCCTTTCGGCGCTCATGCAACTGCCGAGCACGTTCGTGTGGACCCACGACTCCATCGGGCTCGGCGAGGATGGACCAACCCATCAGCCGGTCGAGCACCTCTGGTCGTTGCGGGCGGTTCCTGGCCTGAGCATCGTACGTCCGGCCGATGCAAACGAGACCTCCGCTGCCTGGCACGCCACGCTCTCGCGCCGCAAGCCGGTCGGCCTCATCCTCACCCGCCAGAACCTGCCGACCCTCATCTCGTCCGAGCAGGCGATGTCCGGTGTCCGTCGGGGCGCATACGTCATCGCCGATGCTCCCGAGCCCGCGGTCCTGCTCCTCGCAACGGGCTCGGAGGTCCAGCTCGCTCTCGCGGCGCACGATCGGCTCAAGGCCGAAGGAGTGGGCAGTCGCGTCGTCTCCATGCCGTGCCTCGAGTGGTTTGACGAGCAGGACGAGGCCTACCGCGACTCCGTACTCCTGCCATCCGTCCGTGCGCGGGTTGCGATCGAGGCCGGCAGCACGCTTGGGTGGTGGAAGTACGTCGGTGATCGTGGCAGGGTGATCGGCATCGATCATTTCGGCGCAAGCGCCGACTATCAGGTGCTCTTCAACGAGTTCGGCATCACGGTCGACGCCATCGTGTCGACTGCACATTCACTTCAGCACTAGCAACCTCACGGGAGATCGACATGTCCGCACCGGCGCCGCTTCGCGAACTCACCGACATGGGGGTTTCGATCTGGCTTGATGACCTCGACCGCCACCGGCTCGAATCCGGCGGCCTTGCTGATCTCGTCGCCACTCGGTGCGTTCGCGGGGTCACGACGAACCCGTCGATCTTCGAGAAGGCGATCTCGAGCGGTGCCGCCGCCTATGCAGCCGACATCACCGCCTTGGCCGTAGGCGGGGCCGACACCGACACCGCGATCCGGCGACTCACCACCGACGACGTCCGCGCGGCATGCGATGTTCTGCGCGCGGTGTGGGAGTCGAGCGATCACGTCGATGGTCGGGTCTCCATCGAGGTCGATCCAAGACTTGCCGACCACACCGAGGCGACGATCGCCC
>CALPZT020000093.1 GCA_943328365.2 Bifidobacterium breve
CCGAACCGGATTCACGCCCGCCGCCCGTTGTCTTCTCGCCGCCGAAGGCGCCTCCGATCTCCGCGCCGGAGGTCCCGATGTTCACGTTGACGATCCCGCAGTCGGACCCCGACGACGACATGAACTCCTCTGCCTCCCGCTGGTCGAGGGTGAAGATGCTGGACGACAGGCCCTGCGGGACGTCGTTCTGCATGGCGATTGCCTCGCTGAGTGTCGAGTAGGCCATGACGTACAGGAGAGGGGCGAAGGTCTCCTCGCGGACGACTGCTGTCTGCATCGGCATTCGCACGAGTGCCGGTCGCATGTAGGCGGTGGGCGAGTCCGGGTCGAGCAGGGTTCCCCCGGCCACGAGCACGCCACCGTCGTCGATAGCCCGCGCGATCGACTCCTGCATCCGGGCTCCGGCTGCGGCACTGATGAGCGGCCCGACGAGGGTGCCCTCATCGAAGGGATCGCCGACCGGAAGCCCGAGGTAGGCCCGTTCGAGACGGTCGACGAGCTCGTCGGCGATCGACTCATGGACGATGACGCGGCGCATGGTCGTGCAGCGCTGGCCCGCAGTCCCGGCGGCCGAGAACACGATCCCGCGGACCGCGAGATCTAGATCAGCAGAAGGCGCGACGATCGCGGCGTTGTTGCCGCCGAGTTCGAGCAGGGTGCTCCCGAATCGCGCGGCAACCCGGGGCGCGATCTCAGCGCCCATCCGCTCCGAGCCGGTCGCGCTCACGAGCGCGATGCGCGGGTCGTCGATGAGCGCTGCTGCGCTGGATCGGTCGCAGATGACGACCTGATGCACATGGGAGGGTGCGCCGGCTTGGGCGATTGCCCGGTCGAGGATCGCGGAGCAGGCAAGTGAGGTGAGCGGGGTCAGCTCGGAGGGCTTCCAGATGACACTGTCGCCGCAGACGAGGGCGATGGCGGTGTTCCAGGCCCAGACGGCAGCCGGGAAGTTGAAGGCTGAGATGACGGTGACGACGCCGCGCGGGTGCCAGGTCTCCATGAGCCGGTGGCCTGGCCGCTCTGACGGCATCGTCCGTCCGTCCAACTGCCGAGACAGGCCAACCGCGAAATCGCAGACATCGATCATCTCCTGGATCTCGCCGAGGGCCTCGGAGCGGATCTTCCCGACCTCGACCGTCACGAGATCTGCGAGGTCCTCCTTGTGATCCTCGAGGAGTCGGCCGAAGCGCTTGACCAGCGCACCTCGCTGGGGCGCCGGCACTGCTCGCCATTCGACGAACGCCTCATGCGAGCGAGCGATCACGTCATCGATGTCACCCGGGCTTGCAGCGGCGATGCTGAACAGGTCCATGCCAATGATGGGGGATCGTGCAGCAACCCCCTCACCCTCGAGAACATGTGCACCGCAGGCGAGGAGCGCACGTCGGGCGATGGTGTCGAGGTCAGCAGGTGATCGCATGCGAGCAGTCTGCCCGGTTGCCCCGGATGTGCAAGGCTCAGCCCTCGTGCAGACCTAGATGATGCGGATCGTGACCGCGCTGCCCTTGGGGATCTGGGTCCCCGCGGGGGGATCCTGCGAGTAGACCCGGTCGAGCGGAGTCGCCTCCGCCTCGAGCACCCGCGCCTTGAGCCCGAGGCGCTTGAGGTCGCTGATCGCCCGACTCTTGGGCGAATCGATGAGGTTTGGGACGGTGACGGGGGGCGGGCCCTTTGAGGTGACGATCGACACCCGGCTGCCAGAACTCACGACGGTGCCTGCCTTCGGCGACATGGAGATCACCTCGCCCTTCGCCACTGCCTCGGAGAACTTCGAGTCGGCGGAGACATCGAGGCCGAGACCGGAGAGGATGCGCTTGGCCGCACCAGCCTTGCGCCCGACGACATCGGGGAGCGGCACCGGCTTGGCGCCCTTGGAGACGACAATGTCGACGGTCGTGTCGCGCTTCACCTCAGCGCCGATGGCGGGGTCGGTCTCGGTGACCTTGCCTGCCGCGACGGTGTCGTCGAAGGACTGCTTCGAAGCGCCGACCGTGAGGCCTGCGCCGGTGATTTCGGCTGCGGCATCGGCCGCAGACAAGCCCCGCACATCGGGAACGGCGAAGCGCTCGGGGCCGCGGGAGAGGACCACACCGACGGACCCGCCCTCTCGGACATCGAAGCCGGGCGCCGGATCGCTGCTCACGATGAGGTCCGCGGCGACATCCTCGCTGAATGCCGTATCGGTGACGGTGAGGGTGAGTCCAGCGGACGCGAGTACCTGCTCGGCCTCGGACTGAGTGAGGCCGACAACTGTCGGGGCGGCAATGAATGAGGCCTGTCCGACCGCGAGGTACCAACCGCCAAAGGCGGCTACAGCGACCGTAAGGGCGATGAGAGCGGTGATCGTGAGTCGTCTGCGCCTGCGGGGGTGCGCCACCGGAAGTGGTCCGGATGCGCGGCTCGGGGGAACAGGAGCCTGCTTGCGCCCTTGCCCTGGCGGAGGGCCGTTCTTGCGACGGCCTGAACCCGCTGCTGCCGTCGAGTCGACGACGAGCGTTGCGCGCGAATCGGTGAACGGCCGAGCGGGTGGCAGTGTCGTCCGGACCCGGCGCACGTCGGCAAGGAAATCGATCGCCCGCTGATACCGAAGCTTGGGATCTCGGCGGGTCGCGGTGACGACGAGGGCGTCGATCTCCGGGGGAATCCCGGCCCGGGACCGCGACGGTGAGGGCACGTCGCTGTTCACATGCTTGTACGCCACGGCGAGCGGGCTGTCGCCGTCATGGGGGACATCACCGGTCACCATCTCGTACAGGAGGATCCCGGCCGCGTAGACATCGGACCGGCCATCGGCATCGCCGTGCTCGACCTGCTCGGGCGAGAGGTAGGCGACCGTGCCGATGATGAGGCCGGTGGTCGCACTCGTGTTGTTCGTGGACAGCGCCCTCGCCAGGCCGAAGTCGGCGACCTTCACTCGTCCGTCATCGGAGATGAGGACATTCTCGGGCTTGATGTCGCGGTGGACGAAGCCGGCGGCGTGCGCGGCGGCCAGGCCTTCGAGGACTGGTTCGAGCATGACGAGGGCTTGCTCGCCGGAGAGCGGCCCGAACTGGTGGATGACATCGCGAAGATTGCGCCCCGGGACGTACTCCATTGCGAGGTAGATGAGCCCGGCCGCGGTGCCCTGGTCGTAGACCGCGACCACATGGGGATGGGTCAGGCGCGCCGCCGACTTGGCCTCGCGGTGGAACCGGGCGACGAAGTCTGGATCCTCGGCGAGATGGCGGTGCATGACCTTGAGTGCGACGACGCGGTCGAGCCGAAGGTCGAGCGCCTGGTAGACGGTTGCCATGCCGCCGCGGGCGAGCAGTGCGAGCACCTGATAGCGCTCATCGATCGTCTGACCGACGAGTGCTTCCTGCGCAGACGTCACCACGATCGTGATCCTATTTCGCAGGATCGCTCGCGGGCGGCTGCCACGCGCGGAACGGGGGGATCGCGAGCCCATTGAGCGCGGCCTGGGCAATCGCGAGTCGGTGCTCGGGGCTTCCCGAGAGCTCGATGACGTCGATCCCCGCAGGCGTGAGGTCGTCTCGAACGAACATGGCGATCCGCTCGTCGACGAGTGCTCGGTACTCCGGCCCGTCGCGCTGGCCGGGATCAGCGACCCAGGGGATGTCGGGCCTGCACCACAGGACGAGGTCGTAGCGAGCGGCGTGCTCGACGCCCTCGGGCAGGAGCGTGCCGTCTGCGTAGTACACGTCGGAGTACAGGGCAGTCATGGCCGGCATCGGATCTGCAATGACAAGTCGCGTGCCGGGGGAGGCGATGAGCGAGTCCTCCCGTGCCATCTGGGTGTGCATCACCCGCCTCTGCTCCGCCTGAGCGGGAACCCGGCCGTGCTCGGCGACGAATTCGCGGAGGACCTCGTGGGCGACGACGCCGGCAAGGAGCTCGGCGAGAGCCGTTGCGGTCGTGGACTTGCCTGTGCACTCACCGCCGATGAGGCCGATCCGCGCGATGTTCTCGGGCCGAGAGATGTTCTCGGGCCGAGAGATGTCCATACGAGAGGATAGAGCCATGGATCCTGGACGCTGGTCGTATGTCGCGGTCCTCTGCTTCGTGCTCATCGGCTGCCTGTGGCTGGAGTTCGCGCTCCGCACGCGGGTGCTCGTGCGAACGCGCAGGCTGCTCGCCAGCCTTGTCGTCCCGCTCGTGGTGTTCTACGCCTGGGATATGTACGCCATCGCATCGGGTCACTGGACCTTCGATCCCGACCGGATTCTTGGCGTGACCCTGCCCGGCGGCGTGCCGCTCGACGAGATCCTCTTCTTCATGGTCATCCCGCTTGCGTCGATCCTCACCCTGGAGGCTGTCCGTTCGGTGCGCGGATGGAAGGCGGGTGACGAGGCGTGACCTATACGCAGCTCGGTATCGTCGCGGTCGTCGTCGTCATCGCGGTTGACCTGTGGGGGGTTCGGACCAGGCTCGTGACCCGACGGGTGTTCTGGGTGTCGTACGCGATCATCGTCTTCTTCCAGCTCATCACGAACGGCATGTTCACCGGCTTCGGCATCGTCCGCTACTCGGGCGATGCGATCATCGGAGGATCCTCCCCGGACGTCGGGCCACCGGCCTTCATCGGCGACGGCAGGCTTGTCTTCGCGCCGGTCGAGGACCTGCTCTTCGGGTTTGCGCTCGTCCTGCTCTCGCTGTGCGGCTGGATCTGGCTCGGACGCCGCGGCCTCGAGCGAACGCCGACGTCAGGCCCGCCAATCTGGCGCCGGCCTAACTGATCGGATGCAGTCCTTCTACGTGACCCGGTCCGTAGATGCGCCGGGCCCTTCTCGCCCGTGCCCATGCTGGCAGTGCCACCTGCAGGCGTCGCCGCATCGGCACGCTCGCCCGCTTCGTGAAGACCTCGTAGTCGATCCGCTCGACCTCGTCGACGATGCCGCAGTAGAGCACCCGAGCAGCCTCGATGCAGTCGCGTGACGACGGGTGAAGGAGCGCGATGCCCCCCCGAGATTGCTCTTCGAGGTCGCGCACCCGGGCGATCTGGAAGCGGAGCGCGTCCTTGATCGCCGGCGTGGCGACCCGGGCCTCGAGGTCCTCGCGCGTGACGCCGAATGCGGCGAGCTCGTCGAGCGGCAGGTAGACGCGTCCGCGATCGAGATCCTCGCTGACATCGCGAACGAAGTTCGCGAGCTGGAACGCGACCCCGAGGTCCTTCGCACGCTCGAAGGCCTCCGGAGCCGAGGGCTCGAGAATCGGGATCATCTGGAGCCCGATCACCGCGGCGGACCCGTAGACGTACTCGTAGAGAGCCGGGTAATCGGCGTAACCGGTGACCGTGAGGTCCATGCGCATTGAATGAAGGAAGGCGGTGAAGTAGTCGACCGGGATATCCCAGCGCAGGACGGTGTCGACGACGGCGCGGCAGACATCGTCATCGGAGTACCCGCGGCCGAGATCATCGAGGAACTGCTCGCCCCAGCCGACGAGCCAGTCGCTCTTCTCCGCATCGGTGAGCGTGGAGCTCAGGTCGTCGACGATCTCGTCGGCGTAGCGGGCAAATCCATACAGCGCATGGACATAGGGACGCTTGCCCGGGGGGAGGAGCAGGGTCGCGAGGTAGTACGTCTTGCCGTGGGCAGCGTTCAACTGCCTGCAGCGCTCGTACGAGGCGCGCATGCGGGGATCGGTGATGCGGGCTGCGTCCAGGTCTCGAGAGCTCACGTGCGCATCATTCCATCCGCCATGTCGCTCGTCGGGGCACCGAGCAGGAGACGGCGTTCGCGCGGGCTGGCCAGCGCGACGAGGGCCACGATCGCGACGGCGATGACGAACGTGATTCCGTCGGTGATGTCGAGGAAGTTATCGGATGTCGTGCTGCTCTCGACCATCCCGTGCACCGTGAATGCGGTCGTGACGAGGACGGCCACCTGCATGCCGCGATGGGTGAGCCCGCTCACGGCGAACAGCGGAAGGGCCCAGAGCAGGTACCACGGCTGGATCACCGGCCCGAGCACGACGAGTGCGCCGATCGCCAGCGCGGCGCCGCGAACGGGGCTGCGTCGCGAGGGCTTGAGGATGAGCACGGCGATGGCGATGAGCGCGGCCACGGAACCGATCGTCCGGACGACGAACACGGCGGGCGCATTGTCGGCCGTGACTCCGATTGCGGTCGTGAGGTATCCGATCACCTGGCCGATGGCCGTCGTGGGCGACAGCCACGTCAGGACCCCGGAGGGGGTGCCGAAGGCGGCCGAGAGCACTCCGTACCCGGAATCGACCGCGAGGAACAACGAAGCCGCGGTCAGGCAGAAGGCAAGGAGCGCAAGCAGCCACGCCTTCAACCGCTGTGGCCAAGACGCCCCGGCGCCCGCCCAGAGCAAGCCGATGAAGGGGAGCGCGACGATCGCGATTGGCTTCACGGCGAATGCAACCCCGACGAGGGCGGCTCCCCACACGCAGCGGGAGCACGAACCAAGCCAGAAGGCAACGACGAGGAGGCCGACCATGAGCGAGTCGTTATGAGCGCCGGAGACGAAGTGCATGAGAACGAGGGGGTTGAGCACTGCAAGCCAGGTGGCACGTACGGGATCGACACCGTGAAAGGCGGCGAGCTTCGGAACGAACACCACGA
>CALPZT020000094.1 GCA_943328365.2 Bifidobacterium breve
ACGAGGGCTTCGTCAACAGCTTCGCGTCCGAGTGGAACAGCGTGCCGTTCATGACGCAGGCCGACGCGACGGGCACCGTCTTCACGAAGGTCCCTCCAACCGCATTCCCCGTCGATTCGAAGGGCCGGACGATCTTCACTCGCGATGCCCAGGCGCACTCGGCCGGTGCGATCGCAGATCGACTCTCCGCATGGATGGCGGGGAGGGGCGCGATGCCCATGGACTTCGACCCGTCCGAAGCCTCTCCCGAGCTCTTCACCACTGGGGACCAGACCTTCTACCAGGAGGGAGACAGCCTGCCGGACCTCCTCAGCACCGTGACGCTCGAATCCTTCGACGGAGGTGCGTCCTACGGCCTGAAGTGGGCCGATCAGCGAGGCACCGGCCATCTGCCGGGCACGTTCAAGAAGGTGGGGGGCACGCGGGTCGCCGTACCCGAGTCGGCGGTGCCGAACGAGCTCGCTCGCGCGACCTTCGAACACTCGCCCGATCCGGCCTTCACGTACGCCAGCCCGAGATGGTGGCGTGCCAGCAGGTCGTCGTCGCGTGACTACACGACGAGGCTTCTCGACGGGTCGACTGTGACGTACCGCTGGTACCGGTTCGTCGACCAGCCCGCCCTCCAGCGACTGAACCTGACCTCAAGCCAGGCCGCGGCCATGCAGCGAACCATCGTTCGCATGCAGCGCGCCTGGGCCAGCGGCACCGCGTTCATGGCACCGCCCCAGGAGGGGGCTCTCGTCAGCCTCGACCCCGGCCTCCTCGTCAGGCCGCCTGCCGGGCTCGAGTACGGGTTCGTCCCGTACGTCGTCAAGCAGACGAACGCGAGGTGACACGCGAATCCAACCAGGGCCCCGGCCGACGCGTCCTTCGTCCCCACCGGATGCGCAGGGAGCCAACTCAGGAGGGCGCAGCCACCGGCATCCGAAGCGACGGGTCACGCTGGTACGCCCGGAAGAACTGCGCGATATAGCCCATCCGCTCGTCGAACACCTCCCAGGTGGTGGCCGCGGAGCCGTCGGTCGTGGCCCACTCGTGGCCATATGACCGCACGAGGGCATTGAGGCGTGCGTCCGATATCTCCGAGAGCGCGCGCGGCCATTGCTCGCCGTGCAGATACCGGGGCAACGGAACCGGGTGGCTCAGGTCAAGCGAGCCCTCGGGTATCTCCAGGGTGACGAACCGGGTCGTGATGACCCCGAAGAGCCCGCCGAGCGGCATCGCATCATCGACGAAGTCGTCGGCGAGTGACTGCTCGTGGTGGGCGACGAGGAGATTGCCCCTGAGCATGGCCTGGGCTGAGCCGGGATCGTCGAGATCGTTGTCGATCGAGAGCGCCTCGGCGTAGGACGTGAATGCCTCGAGGGTGGTCGCGTTTCGTCCAAGGAGTTCGTCGGACGCGACGAGGGCTGAGAGCTCCTCATCGCTTCCCGCGTCGGCGAGCTCGAGGAATCGGACGAACTGGGGGGCGATGTCGGCGATGATCGCGACGTTTCCCTCGGCCACCTTGCCGGCCCCCCACCGAACCGGCGCACCCTCGCCCCTGATGAACCGGCCAGCGGTGAAGCTCGCCCACTTGCCGAAGGTGAGCCAGTTGGCGTCGATGTCGCCGAGGAGGGTCGCCGTCTCGCGGGAGAGGTCGTCGTAGGCCGAGGTGATGAGCGCATTGCGGGCCACCGGATCGGCCTCGCCCTCGATGAGGCGCATCCGCATGGCCCAGGCATCGGCCCCCGACCAGCGCGGCGGACCGGACTGTGGGTTCACGGCCACAGGATAGGCCGGGAATCGACGCACGTCAGGCAGAGTCGGGAGGTTCAGCCAAGCGTGGCTTCAGCCCCGGCAGAAGCGGGCCCAGGCGTCGTAGACGAGGTCAGGGTGCTCCATCTGGGCGACGTGCCCGGATGCGGGCAGCACCACGACATTCGCATGACGGAAGTGCTTCGTGACGCGATGGGCAGCCCTCGAGTCGACGAGCGGATCCTGCCGGCCGTAGACGACGAGGGTCGGGCATTGCACTCGGCCGGCGAGCTTCCAGGGACGCTGCGGGCCGCGATCGACATAGGTTCGAAGGAGGCCTCGAAGTGAGCGCAGGAAGGCGTCGGCCGCGTAGGGCAGGTGATCCCGCGCCTCGGCCTCCTCGAGGGCCTCCGCGGTTCGCTGCTCGGGCACCCGCTCGGGGTCGCCGAAGCACACATCGACGGTGCCGCGCACCCGCTGTTCGGCAGGCACGGTCAGGTACTTCTCGACGAGCCGCTCCCCCACACCCGGCATCGCGATGACCGGCAGGTGCGCATTCGACTTCGTTGCATAGACGGACGGGAGCGCGGGCGAGATGAGCGTGAGGCTGCGGGCAAGATCGGGACGCCGCGCGGCCAATTGCAGCGCGACAGCCCCACCGAGCGAGTTCCCGAGAATGTGGACAGGCGCGCCGCCGAGCTCGTCGACGATGAACTCGGCAACCCCGGCGGCATGCCCAGCAGGGGTCATGTCGCCGTCACGTGGCGGCGGTGACTGGCCGAACCCTCCGAGGTCGATCGCATACCCGTCGACGTCCGACTGCATCGCAGCCATGAGATCGGTCCAGTTGAGCGAGGAGCCGCCAAGGCCGTGGATGAACACGGCCCCCGGCGCTCCCGGTGTCGTCGATGGCGCGTGGCGCACAGCAAGGGTCCGCGACGGAAGGAAGGCATCGGTTCTGGGCCAGGGCATGGGGAGGCTCACCTCCACAGATTACCCGTGGCGCACCGGTTTTCCCCCGTGGCTAGCATTCGGCCATGAGCATCGTTCCCCCCGCGCGCATGCCCAAGGAGCAGCGCCGCACCCAGGTGCTCGATGCCGCGCGGGCCGTGTTCGTCGAGTCGGGCTACTACGCGGCGGGCATGGATGTCATCGCCGAACGGGCCGGCGTATCCAAGCCCGTCCTCTATCAGCACTTTCCGAGCAAGCTTGATCTCTACCTCGCCCTCCTCGACGCCGGGCTCGAGGAACTCCTCGAGGCAACCGACGCCGCCGCACGGGAGACCACCGACAACAAGCTCCGGGTCCAGCGAACGATGCGCGCCTACTTCGCCTTCGTCGATAACCCTGACGGGGCATACCGCCTCGTGTTCGAGAGCGATCTCATGAACGAGCCTGCGGTGAGCGTTCGCGTCGAGGCCGCCAATCATGAGATCGCCAAGCGCATCGCGAAGGTCATCTCACAGGACACCGGCCTTCGTCCTGACGAGGCCCTCCTCCTCGGTTCGGGCATGCAGGGCATGGCACAGGTGGCGGCTCGTCGCTGGCTCGCCCACGACAGCGTGCTCATGACCCGCGACGAGGCTGCCGATCTCATAGCGGCGCTCGCCTGGCGCGGCATTCGCGGGTTCCCCCTCACCCACCCGCCGCACGAGATCACTCACCCGCCGCACGACATCGCGATGGGTGCCTCGGCCGACTAGTCTGAGGCGAGGATCACCCTCGCGCGGCGAGCACGATCCCCACGACATCACAGCAACGACATCAGATCGACAACACTTCGATTCGACGCAATCCCTTCGGAAGGCAGCCCAGTGGACATCAAGATCGGCGTGCAGGACACCCCCCGCGAGATCACCATCGAGAGCGCTCAATCCCCAGAGGACGTCACGCGGGCGGTCGAGGCAGCGATCAATGCCGGCACCCTCCTGTCGCTCACCGATGACCGCGGCCGCACGGTGCTCGTGCCGGGCGGCAAGATCGCCTATGTCGAGATCGGGCCAGCATCAACACGCAAGGTGGGTTTCGGCTCCACGATGTAGCGCAACCAGCCCCAGCGCCGGTTTGGGCAGGACGATGCTGCTCCGTCCCGTCCTATGGCCCCATCACGCGACATCAACCTGCCCAAACCGAGGGTGGCGGGTCGGTGTTGGCCGGCGGGGGGTCAGGCCGAGAGGCCGAGGGCGCTCATTCGCCTGCTGTGGTTCTCGGTGAGGCGCGCGAGCATCCGCCCCATCTCGGCGAGATCAGCGCCCGGCCGGTCGACGCCGCCGACGAGCAGCGCCGAGAGTCCATCGCGCTCGGCCGCCACGCGCTGGGCCTGCGAGAGCGCCTCGCCGACCAGCCGGCGACCCCACAGCGCGAGCCTGCCGGCAACGCGCGGATCCTCAGCGATCGCCCCGCGCACCCGCTCGACAATGAACGCCGACTGGCCGAGGTCATCGCACACCCGCTCGACGAGTTCCCTCGTGTCCTCGTCGACGTAGGCCGCGACCTCGCGGTAGAAATCCATGGCGATGCCGTCGCCCACGAAGGCCTTCACCATGCCCTCGAGCCAGTCGCTCGGAGCCGTATGGGAGTGAAACTCCTCGAGCGGCCGGCGGAATGGCGCCATCGCTTCCTCCGGTCGCACGCCGAGTTCGATGAGGCGATCGTTGAGAGTCGTGAAGTGCTGGAACTCGCGGGTCGCCAGCGCAGCGAGCGCCGCCTTGTCGTCGATCTCAGGAGCCATGGACGCATCTGCTGCGGTGCGCTCGAATGCGGTGAGCTCACCGTACGCGAGGACGCCGAGCAGGTCGATCACCGCTGCGCGGTAGTCGGGATCTGTCTCGAGGGCTTCTGGCGAGGGCGGAGTCATAGTGAGGGAAGGCTACCCACAAACACGTCAGATGGAGGCGATTGAGCGTGAGGAAGGTAGGCTGCAGGGGCGTGGCGAGATTTTCCTCGCCCTGCGCCCTCGAATACTGGAGCAATCCTGAACACCTCAACAAGCGTCGACCCGACAACAGCACCTACATTCGCTGAGCTCGGCGCAGATCCACAGATCACCGCAGCCCTTCTTGCCGATGGCATCGAGCGCGCCTTCCCCATCCAGGAGATGTGCCTTCCGCTCGCCCTTCAGGGCCAGGACCTCATCGGCCAGGCGAAGACCGGCACCGGCAAGACCCTCGGCTTCGGCATCCCGCTTCTTCAGCGCATCGACCTCGAAGGCGACCGCGACCGGCCCCAGGCCCTCGTCATCTGCCCGACCCGCGAGCTCGGCCTCCAGGTCGCGACCGACCTCGAGCGTGCCGGGCGACTCCGCGGCGTCCGCGTGCTCGCCGTCTATGGCGGCCGCGCCTACGAGCCCCAGATCGACGCGCTGCGTAATGGGGTCGACGTCGTCGTCGGAACCCCGGGACGCATCATCGATCTTGCCAACCGCCGCGACCTTGACCTCTCTCAGGTGAAGATCCTCGTGCTCGACGAGGCCGATGAGATGCTCGACATGGGATTCCTGCCCGACGTCGAGCGCATCGTCTCCCAGGTCGCCACGGTTCGCCAGACCATGCTCTTCTCCGCGACCATGCCGGGGCAGATCGTCAACCTCGCGCGCCGCTACATGACCCAGCCGATGCATATCCGCGCGTCTGAGCCTGACGACGAGAGCGCCACGGTCGATGCCATCGAGCAGCACGTGTGGCGTGCCCACCCGATGGACAAGATCGAGCTCGTCGCCCGCATCCTTCAGGCCGACGGCCGCAAGCTCGTCATGATCTTCACGCGCACGAAGCGCAAGGCGCAGCGCATCTGCGACGATCTCACCGAGCGCGGCTTCGCCGTCGGCACCGTCCACGGCGATCTCGGCCAGGGTGCCCGCGAGCAGGCCCTGCGCGCCTTCCGCAACGGCAAGGTCGATGTCCTCGTCGCCACCGACGTCGCGGCACGCGGCATCGACGTTGACGATGTCACGCACGTCATCAACTACGAATGCCCTGACGACGAGAAGACCTACCTGCACCGCGTCGGCCGCACCGGCCGCGCAGGGGCGTCCGGCGTCGCCGTCACCCTCGTCGACTGGGAAGACATCGCCCGCTGGCAGATGATCGACCGCGCGCTCAAGCTGCCCTTCAAGGACCCGATCGAGACCTACTCCTCGAGCGACCACGTCTACACCGGGCTCGGCATCCCCGCCGGCACCACCGGCACCCTGCCCAAGGCCAGCCGCACCCGCGAGGGCCTCGGCGCCGAGGGCGTCGAGGATCTCGGCGAGACCGGCAAGAAGAAGCCCGGCTCGGGTGGCGACCGAGATCGTGATCGCAAGTCAGGCGGCTCTTCCTCCGACCGGCCCTCGCGCGGGAAGTCCTCTGGCTCGAAGTCCGGCGGTTCGAAGTCCCATGGCGGCAAGTCAGAGGGCTCGAAGTCGGACGTTTCGAAATCGGACGCGCCTAAGTCCGATGCGCCCCGCGCAGCGAAGAGCGATCGCGAGCGCCGTGCTCGCCGCCGCACCAAGGGCGGTCAGTCCGCCGAGACCGACTGATCCAGGCTCTCAGCCAAGTCGCGGTAGTCCTGGGCACCGCGTGAACTCCGCGCGGTCGCGAGGATGCTTCGTCCGGTCGCGGGCGCCTCTGCAAACCTGATCGACCGTGAGATCGGTGGCAGCACGGGCACGCCGTAGCGTGCCGGCAGATCGGCGAGCACCGCGCGGGCATGGGTCGTGCGTCCATCGAAGAGGGTCGGCAGGATGCCGGCGACCCGAAGCCGCGGATTGGTCAGGCGCCGAACATCGTCGATCGTCTCC
>CALPZT020000095.1 GCA_943328365.2 Bifidobacterium breve
TCGAGATCGGCGACGGTGTCGTCGAGGTCAAGGCGACGAGTGGCGATAACCACCTCGGCGGCGACGATTGGGACAACAAGGTCGTCGACTGGCTCGTGACCGGTTTCAAGAACGCGCACGGCGTCGACCTGTCGAAGGACAAGATGGCCATGCAGCGCCTCCGCGAGGCCGCTGAGAAGGCGAAGATCGAACTGTCATCGTCGATGCAGACCTCGATCAACCTGCCCTACATCACGGCGAGCGCCGATGGCCCCCTTCACCTCGAGGAGAGCCTGAGCCGCGCGCAGTTCGAGTCGATGACCCGCGACCTGCTCGACCGTACGAAGGCGCCGTTCCAGGCGGTGCTCAAGGACGCCGGCATCTCGCTCGACAAGATCGATCAGGTCGTGCTCGTCGGCGGCTCAACCCGCATGCCGGCAGTTGCCGAGCTCGTCAAGGCCGAGACCGGCAAGGACCCGAACAAGGGCGTCAACCCCGATGAGGTCGTCGCGATCGGTGCGGCGCTTCAGGCCGGTGTCCTCAAGGGCGAGGTCAAGGACGTTCTGCTCCTCGACGTCACCCCTCTCTCGCTCGGCATCGAGACCAAGGGTGGCGTCATGACGAAGCTCATCGAGCGCAACACCACCATCCCGACCAAGCGCTCCGAGATCTTCACGACCGCTGACGACAACCAGCCGTCCGTGCTCATCCAGGTCTACCAGGGCGAGCGCGAGATGGCGGCCTACAACAAGCGCCTCGGCACCTTCGAGCTCACCGGGCTGCCTCCGGCACCCCGCGGGATCCCGCAGGTCGAGGTCACCTTCGACATCGACGCCAACGGCATCGTGCACGTCTCCGCGAAGGACCTTGCGACAAGCAAGGAGCAGTCGATGACCATCTCCGGTGGCTCGGCCCTGAGCAAGGACGAGATCGATCGCATGATGCGCGAGGCAGAGGCGCACGCCGACGATGACAAGCAGCGTCGCGAGGAGGTCGAGGTCCGCAACACCGCGGAGTCCCTCGTCTACCAGACCGAGAAGTTCCTCGCCGACAATGCCGACAAGGTGCCGGCCGATGCGAAGAGCAATGTCGAAGGCCCCCTTGCTGAGCTGAAGAAGTCCATTGAGGACAACGACATCCCGGCGATGCGTGCCGCGACCGACAAGGTTGCCCAGGCGAGCCAGACCCTCGGTGCGGCGATGTATGCGCAGGCGCAGGAGTCTGGCTCAGCGGAGTCCGGCTTCAGCGGCGAGGCAGATGGCACCGACGAGGACATCGTCGATGCCGAGATCGTCGACGAAGGCGGCGACGACGCCAACGCCTCGAAGGATGAGAAGTGACCGAGCCGCAGGGTTCCGAGGAGCGTCAGCCGGTGACCCCGGCTGACGCTCCCGGAATCGACGAGATGATGGATGACGCCATAGCCGGAGTGATTGCCGAGGAGGAGTTGGCCGCGGCCGCCGTCGAAGGTGATGTCTCGCAGGCGCAGCTCGCTCTCGCCGAGCTCACGAATGACCTGCAGCGCCTACAGGCCGAGTACGCCAACTACCGCCGTCGGGTTGATCGGGATCGCGATCTCATCCGCGAGAACGCGGTGGGCGGGGTTCTCACCCAACTCCTGTCGCTGCTCGATGATGTTGACCGGGCTCGCCAGCACGGCGAGCTCGAGGGGGCATTCAAGACCGTCGGCGAATCCCTTGAGGCCACGTTGACGAAACTGGGCCTTGAGCCATTCGGCGCAACGGACGAGGCATTCGACCCGATGGTCCACGAGGCACTCACCACCGAGTCGCGCGATGACATCACCGAGCCGACCGTCATCTCGGTCTACCAGTCGGGCTACCGCTTCGCTGGACGAGTGCTCCGACCCGCGCGCGTCGCGGTTGCCGGCACCGACTAACCCAGGGGCGACTTCACAGTGAACAAGGACTGGCTGGACAAGGACTTCTATGCGCTCCTCGGCGTGAGCAAGACCGCAACCGCCGAGACGATCAAGAAGGAGTACCGAGCCCTCGCCCGCAAGCTGCACCCGGACAAGAACCCGGGTGACGCAAAGGCGGAGGAGCGGTTCAAGCAGGTGTCGGAGGCGTACGACGTGCTCTCCGACCCAGCCAAGCGAAGCGAGTACGACGAGGCCCGTGCGATGTTCGCCTCGGGTGGCTACGGCCGCCCGGGGTTCGGGGGCGGCGGCGGTGGCCGGGCGAGCGGCCCGAACGTCAACATGGAAGACCTGTTCGGAGCCGACGCCGGCGGGTTCGGAGATTTCCTCGGCGGAATCTTCAACAGGGGCCGCGGCGGTCGTGCTCCGGCTCCCCGCAGGGGTCAAGACGTCGAGAGCGAGCTCACCATCTCGTTCGACGACGCGCTCGACGGCGTCACCGTGCCGTTGCGGCTGAGCAGCGAGGCTGCCTGCAGCAGCTGCCACGGCACCGGGGCCAAGGCTGGCACCGTGCCACGGATGTGCGCGGCCTGCGACGGCTCGGGGCAGATCGCGCGCAACGCGGGCGGGTTTGCATTCCCCGAGACCTGCACCAGCTGCCGGGGTCGAGGCCTCATCGTCGACGAGCCGTGCAGCCAGTGCCGTGGCTCGGGCCGTGGCCTGAGCACCCGCACCGTCCAGGCGCGCATACCTGCCGGGGTTCGCGATGGTGCGCGCATCAAGCTGAAGGCAAAGGGCGGCCCCGGCGAGCGGGGTGGCCCGGCTGGTGATCTGCTCGTGCTCGTGCATGTGAGCCCGCACGCCGTGTTCACCCGAAAGGGCGACAGCATCGCGATCACGGTGCCGGTCACCTTCACCGAGGCAGCGCTCGGCGGCGAGGTCGCCGTCCCGACGCCTCGCGGCGGAAGCGTCACCCTCAAGGTCCCCGCGGGCACGACAGCGGGGCGCACCTTCCGCATCCGCGGGAAGGGCGCGATGAAGAAGGACGGCACGCATGGCGATCTCCTGGCCACGGTCGATATCGCGGTTCCGCAGAACCTGAGCGCAGCCGCGAAGGAGGCCCTCGAGGCATACGGTCTCGCGACAGCCGACCATGATCCGCGCAAGGATTTGCGCGCGATGGCCGGAGGTCATGCCACAGCAGGGGCGGCGAGCGGGGCTGCAGCAGGGTCTGTGTGATGAGCGAGCGCCCGGCGTTCAACGTCGCGCCCGACACCCCGGTGTACGCGATCTCGATCGCTGCCCAGCTCGCGGGCCTGCATCCGCAGACCCTGCGCCAGTACGACCGTCTCGGCCTCGTCTCGCCGAAGAGGGTTGGCGGGCGCAATCGGCTCTACTCCGCCGATGACATCAGCAGGCTTCGCGAGATTGCCGATCTTTCGGCCGAGGGGCTCTCGCTCGAGGGGATCCGCCGGGTGCTTGCCCTCGAGGGCGAGGTCAAGCGGCTGCGCGGCCGGCTCGCCGAGTACCACCGCGAGAAGACATCAACCGCGCTCGTGGTCTGGCGCCCCAAGCGCACGAAGTAGAGGTCAGAGGTTCGGAAGTAGAGGTCAGAGGCTCGATCGCGACGATCGAACAGCACGAAGAAAGGCATGGCAGACATGGACATTCAATTCACGACGAAGAGCCAGGACGCACTCGGCGCCGCCGTCCGGATCGCAGGAGCACGGGGCAACCCCCAGGTCGAGCCGCTGCACCTGCTCGACTCCCTGCTGCAGCAGGGCGAGGGCATCGCCTCGGCACTGCTCGTGGCCGCTGGTGCATCAGTCCCGGAGCTGACGAGCGAGGTCAGGCGCGCGATCGAAGCGCTCCCGTCCGCGTCAGGCTCGTCCGTCTCGTCCCCCCAACTGAGCAACGCAACCTACAAGGTCATCAATGCGGCGCAAGAGCTCGCAACAGAGCGCGGCGATGCCTATGTGAGCACGGAGCACCTCCTCATCGCCCTCGCGAAGGACGGCGGGCCGGGAGTGAGCGACCGGCTCGCGAGCCAGGGGGCGACCCCGACAGCACTCCTCGACGCACTCCAGCAGGTGAAGGGATCAGCACGCGTGACGACCGCGAATCCAGAGCAGACATTTCAGGCCCTTGAGAAATACGGCATCGACCTGACCGCGCGTGCGCGCGAGGGCAAGATCGACCCGGTCATCGGCCGCGACGAGGAGGTGCGCCGCACCATCCAGGTGCTCTCGCGCCGCACGAAGAACAACCCGGTTCTCATCGGCGAGCCAGGCGTCGGCAAGACCGCTGTCGTTGAGGGCCTTGCGAGGCGAATCGTCGAGGGCGACGTCCCGACGAGCCTCATGGGCAAGACCCTCATCTCGCTCGATCTCGCAGCGATGGTCGCCGGCGCGAAGTACCGCGGTGAGTTCGAGGAGCGGCTGAAGGCGGTGCTCGACGAGATCAAGGAGTCCGACGGCCAGATCGTCACCTTCATCGATGAGCTTCACACAGTCGTCGGCGCGGGTGCGGGCGGCGAAGGCGCGATGGACGCCGGCAACATGCTCAAGCCGATGCTTGCCCGCGGCGAGCTGCGCATGATCGGGGCGACGACCCTCGACGAGTACCGCAAGTACATCGAGAAGGATGCCGCGCTCGAGCGGCGGTTCCAGCAGGTGTTCGTGAGCCAGCCCTCGGTCGAGGACACCATCGCGATCCTTCGCGGCATCAAGGAGAAGTACGAGGCGCATCACAAGGTCGTGATCTCGGACGCAGCGCTCGTGGCTGCCGCAACGCTCTCGGACCGCTACATCACCGCGCGCTTCCTCCCCGACAAGGCGATTGACCTCATGGACGAGTCGGCGAGCCGCCTGCGCATGGAGATCGACTCCTCGCCGGTCGAGATCGATGTCCTGCAACGTCAGGTTGACCGCCTGCGGATGGAGGAGCTCGCCGTCGCCAAGGAGACTGACGAGGCATCCAAGGAGCGACTGCAGAAGATCCGCGCCGAGATCGCCGATAAGGACGAGGAGCTCCGCGGCCTGCGTGCCAGGTGGGATGCCGAGAAGTCGGGCCTCGACCGGGTCGGCGAGATCAAGGTGCTCATCGACGACCTGCGTGCGATCGCCGACCGCGCCCAGCGTGAGGGCGACTTCGAGCAGGCCTCTCGCATCCTCTACGCCGAGATCCCGACCTTCGAAGAGGAACTCGCCCGGGTGTCGGCTGAGGCGAATGCTCGCAGCACGATGGTGAAGGAGGAGGTCACGGCCGACGACATCGCGCAGGTGGTCGCGAGCTGGACGGGCATCCCGGCCGGTCGACTCCTTGAGGGCGAGACCCAGAAGCTGCTCCGGATGGAGGAGGAGCTCAGCCGCCGGGTCGTGGGGCAGGCGGAGGCCGTGCGAGAGGTGAGCGACGCCGTGCGCCGCGCCCGGGCCGGCATCTCCGACCCGAATCGTCCGACCGGCTCCTTCCTCTTCCTCGGCCCGACCGGTGTCGGAAAGACCGAGCTGGCGAAGGCGCTTGCGGAGTTCCTGTTCGACGACGAGCGCGCGATGGTGCGCATCGACATGAGCGAGTACTCGGAGAAGCATTCGGTCGCCCGGCTCGTGGGCGCTCCCCCCGGCTACGTCGGCTACGAGGAGGGCGGGCAGCTGACCGAGGCGGTGCGCCGCCGGCCCTACTCGGTGATCCTGCTCGACGAGGTCGAGAAGGCCCACCACGAGGTGTTCGACATCCTGCTGCAGGTGCTCGACGACGGACGCCTCACCGATGGCCAGGGTCGCACGGTCGACTTCCGCAATGTCATCCTCATCCTCACCTCGAACATGGGGTCGCAGTACCTCGTCGATCTCACGGCGCCCTTCGAGGAGCGCAAGGAGCAGGTGCTCGCAGTGGTGCGGCAGCACTTCCGTCCGGAGTTCCTCAACCGGCTCGATGCGATGGTGACCTTCGAGCCGCTCGACCGGGCCGAGCTCGCGAAGGTGGCAGCGATCCAACTCGAGCAGCTGCAGCAACGTCTGGCCGATCGCCGCATCACCCTGGTGGTGACGGAGGCGGCGACTGCGTGGCTGGTCGAGCGCGGGTTCGATCCGATCTACGGGGCACGTCCGCTACGGCGGCTCGTCCAGACGGCGGTCGGCGATTCACTTGCGAAGGGCATCCTGTCGGGCGAGATCCGCGACGGCCAAACCGTCACGGTCGACGCGCCGGCAGGAGCGTCCGTCCTCACCGTGAGCTAAAACCCACCTGGCCCACTTCCTTAGCCGCGTGTGGTTGGACGTTGCCGGAGGCCGGCTTCATACAGGGCTTCGACGAGGGTGCGGGAGCTGACCTCGACCGCTCCCTCCTGAACGGCTGCCGCGCGGAGCTGCTCGGGGATGTCGTAGTGATCGCCCTCGAATCCGCGCTCCGGCACCCCGAGCCGGGCGGCGAACTCATGGAGCTCGACCAGCGAGGTGTCGCTCACCATGTGGCACCAGAGCCGATCATGCGCGGGCCAGATCGCCGCGTCGATGAGGATCACGAACCGCAGCGTACGGGCCGTGCTCAAACCACCTGCATCCATCGCGCATTGTGAAACACTCCGGCAATGGACAACGTCGACTGGCAGATCGTCGATGAACTGCAGGGCGA
>CALPZT020000096.1 GCA_943328365.2 Bifidobacterium breve
CTCGACCGTGCGGCTGCGCTTTCCGGCGCTGTGTACGGACGCAATGAGAAGAACGATGTCGCCCTGCGCATCGTCGCCGACCATGCTCGCACGTGCGTGTTCCTCATCGGCGATGGCGTGCTTCCGGGTAATGAGGGCCGGGGCTACGTGCTGCGCCGCATCATGCGGCGAACCATCCGCATGATGCGCCTGCTCGGCGCAGGCGAGCCCACCATGCGCGAGCTCGTCGACGTCACGGTGCTCGCGATGGCGCCGCAGTACCCCGAGCTCAACGACGAGGTGAACCGGGTCCGGCAGATCGCCGAGGGCGAGGAAGCGACCTTCCTCCAGACGCTTCGCACCGGCACGACGATCTTCGATACGGCCGTGCAGGCGGTGCGCTCAAGCGGTGGCACCACCCTGCCGAGCGAGCAGGCATTCGCATTGCATGACACCTATGGATTCCCGATTGACCTGACCTTGGAGATGGCGGCCGAGCAGGGCCTTGCCGTCGACGAGGAGGGCTTTCGGCGGCTCATGGGCCAGCAGCGCGAGCGGGCCAAGGCCGATTCGCGTGAGCGCAAGGTTGGCCTCGTCGCCACGACCGCCTATCGCGAGATTCTCGATATCGGTGGCACGACCGAGTTTGTCGGCTACCGGGAGTCGTCAACCGAAGCGCAGGTCATTGGCCTCGTCCGCGATGGCGAGACGGTACCAGCGGCCAGTATGGGCGAGCACGTAGAGGTCATCTTGAACCGCTCGCCGTTCTACGCCGAGTCCGGCGGCCAGCTCGGTGACCATGGGCGGCTCCTCACCGGGCAGGGCGCGGTCATCGAGGTTTTCGACGTGCAGTCGCCCGTTCCTGGATTGTTCGTTCATCGCGGCGAGGTAACGAGCGGCGAGATCGCACAGGGCGAGTCCGTTGTGGCCGAGGTCGACATCCAGCGACGCCGGGCCATTTCCCGGGCGCACACCGCGACCCACCTCATCCACCGGGCCTTCCGCGAGCGACTCGGCGATACCGCCACCCAGATGGGCTCGGAGAACGCGCCGGGTCGGCTGCGATTCGACTTCCCGAGTCCGACAGCGGTCGCCCCTGGCATCCTGCAGGAGGTCGAGGCACGGGTGAACGAAGTACTCCTCGACGACCTTGCGGTGTCGGCGCACCTCATGAGCCAGGCCGAGGCCCGTGCGATGGGTGCGATGGCGCTGTTCGGCGAGAAGTACGGCGACAAGGTTCGTGTCGTATCGGTCGGTGACTGGGCCCATGAGCTCTGCGGCGGCACCCATGCCCAGCGTTCCGGGCAGCTCGGCGTCGTCACCTTCCTTTCAGAGGGCTCGATCGGCGCCGGGGTGCGACGGGTCGAGGCGCTCGTCGGCGCCGATGCCTATCGATTCCTCGCTCGCGAGCACCTGCTCGTCAACCGATTGAGCGAGCTCGTGAAGTCGCCGGCCGACGAGCTCGTTGAGCGGATCGAGCGGACGATCACCTCCCTGAAGGATGCTGAGCGCGATCTCGCGAAGGTGCGCAGCGCGCAGTTGATTGCGAGCATGGACGGCATCATCGGCGAGGGCAAGGACATCGGTCCGGTTCGAGTCTGGGCCTTCGAGGCGCCCGAAGGGACCTCGGCGGCAGACCTGCGCGAGATGGTGATGAAGGCCAAGGGCCGCAATCGTCCCGAGCTTCCTGTGGTCCTCGTCGGTTCGGCTGTCGCTGACGGCAAGGCCTCGATTATCGCTGCGGCGAACCAGACCGCAATCGATCTTGGCGTGACGGCGAATCTCGTTCTCAAGACCGCTCTTCCCTCGGTGGATGGGCGCGGAGGGGGCAAGGACGATCTTGCCCAGGGCGGCGGTACGCGGCCGGAGGGCGTGTCCGATGCGCTCGCGGCCGTGGAGTCGATGATCCTCAACCGATTCGCGAACTGACTGCGTGCGCACCGGTGTTCGGCTGGCGATCGATGTAGGGAGCGTGCGCATCGGTGTCGCGAGGAGCGACCCAGGTGGGCTCATGGCTGTTCCGCTGGACGCAATCTCGGCGAATGATCTGGCGTTCACAGCGGTGAGCGGGCTCGTTGACGAGTACGAGGCAATCGAGGTCGTCGTTGGTCTGCCCCTGTCGATGGACGGCACTGAAGGCCGGGCTGCCGGACTAGCCCGAGGCTGGGCAGAGCGGCTGTCGGCCGCGCTTGCCGTTCCCGTTCGACTGGTTGACGAACGCCTCACGACCGTGCAGGCGCAGCGCGGGCTGCACGCAGCGGGGAGGTCGGTGAAGTCTTCACGAGGCATGATCGACAGCGCATCTGCGGTTATCCTTCTCCAGTCCGATCTAGACGCCGAGCGAGCAAAGGGGTCGGCATGAGCCAACTCGATTCATTCCTGTCGTCTGAGCCGTTGCCGCCGTCACGACACCGTCGAAGCGTCCTGCGTCGAGTGGTAGCAGTGCTCCTCGTCGTCATTGTTGCGATCCTTGCTGTCGCCCTCTATCGATGGGTGAGCACGAGTCTTGAGGTTGACGACTACCCCGGATCCGGCACCGGAGAGGTCGTCATCACCGTGAGCCGGGGCGACTCCCTCACGCAGATTGCCCGGACACTTGCGGCGGCCGACGTCGTGAAGAGCACTGATGCCTTCGTAGCCGCAGCATCGGCCGACGATCGGGCGTCGAGCCTAGGGCCGGGCAAGTACACGCTTCGGGCGAAGATGAGCGGCCGCGAGGCGCTCACGCTCATGCTCGACCCGATCTCGCGCTCCCAGAGCCGCATCGTCCTGCCAGAAGGCCTGCGGGTTGGCGAGACCGTCGACACGATCGCAGCGTCCACCGACATTACGAAGAAGTCCCTCGTCGACTCCCTTGAGTCGCCAGAGTCGCTCGGCCTCCCGGACTGGGCCGATTCGAATGCTGAGGGCTTTCTCTTCCCCGCGACCTACGAGGTGGCCGGCGACGAGGACGCGCAGGCTGTCCTCACCGCACTCGTCAAGCGGTTCAATCAGGCGAGCAGCGACATCGGCCTCGAGGAGCGAGCGGACGAACGCGGAATCACCCCCTACGAGGCGCTCATTGTCGCATCACTCGTCCAAGCCGAGGGTGTGCCGAATGACTTCTCGAAGGTCGCTCGGGTCATCTACAACCGGCTCGATGCCGGCATGCCGCTCCAATTCGACTCGACCGTCTCCTACGCGCTCGGCATCGACGAAATCAGCCTTGACGCCGATCAGCTGGCCACGGACTCGCCGTACAACACCTACGAGAACAAGGGGTTGCCACCGACTCCGATCAACTCCCCGGGCGAGGCAGCGATCGAGGCGGCACTGTCTCCAGCGCGCGGCCAGTGGTTGTACTTCGTGGCGGTCAATCCCGATACCAAGGAAACGAAGTTCACGAAGAGCTACGACAAATTCCTCGAGTACAAGCGTGAGTTCCAGCAGTACCTCGCTGACAAGGGCAAGGGCTAGGACGTCGTGAAGCGCGCGGGAGTCCTCGGCTCGCCGATCGCCCACAGCCTGTCCCCGGCACTGCACCGCGCGGCATACAGCGCACTCGGCCTGGACTGGACCTACGACTCCTACGACGTGACAGAGGCGGAGCTGCCGGCATTCGTCGGCGAACTCGACGGTGATTGGGCGGGGCTCTCCCTCACCATGCCATTGAAGTCGGCCGTCATTCCTCTGCTCGATGAAGTCGACGAAGTGGCCGGACTCATCATGTCGGTGAACACCGTCCTGCCGTTCGGTGATGGATGGCGGGGAACGAATACGGATGTGTTCGGAATCGTCCGAAGCCTTACTGCTCGTCTGACCGAGGCTCCGCGGCATGCCACAGTGCTCGGGGCCGGAGCCACGGCGCGAAGTGCCATCGCGGCACTCGCGGAGCTCGACGTTCGAGAGGTCCTGATCGTGGCCCGTCGGCCGGAGGCGGCCGCTGATCTGGTTCGGCTCGCCGGCAGCTTCGGCCTCACCGGCCACGCGGAGTCATTCGAGCCGAGCCGTGAACTGCTTGCACGCGACATCGTCATCAGCACCCTGCCCGGGAGCGTGGCAGAGCCATGGGCCGCGCTGGCCCGAGAGGCTCAGGGGACCCTGCTTGACGCCTCGTACCACCCGTGGCCGACGCCGATGGCAGGGGCGTGGCCGAGTGACCGCGTCGCGAGCGGTCGCGACATGCTCCTGTGGCAGGCAGTTCGCCAGGTTGAACTCATGACCGGTCAGCGCGCGCCGGTCGATGCAATGGCGGCAGCACTACCCCCGTTGTCCACAGGTACTGCCTGAAGGGTGACGTGCCCGCATGAGCGCGCTTATCGTCGAGCGGTGATCCTCGAGATGCTTGCCTGGCTTGCCTTCCTCGTCATCGGTGCCCGTCTGGCCATCATCGACATTGCGGAGCACCGGTTGCCGAATCGCCTTGTCATCCTCCTCGCTACCGGTTCGACTGCACTCTTGGCGGGCGCCTCCCTTGTGAGTGCCGACCCGGGGCGATTCATGCGGGCCGTGGCCTGCGGCATGCTCGTCTTCTGCACGATGTTCGTCCTCGCCGTGCTCGTTCCTTCCGGTTTGGGCATGGGTGATGTGAAGCTCGGTTTCGTGACCGGCATGTTCCTCGGCTGGATCGGCTGGGAGTGGGCCTACTGGGGCACGTTCATCGGATTCGCATGCGGCGCGCTGTGGGCACTCATCCTCGTGATTCGGCGCCGGGGCTCATGGTCAACGGCCATTGCATTCGGGCCATGCATGCTGCTCGGAGTCGTCGTGTGCGCGGTCGGCACCGCAGTCTGAGCGGATCTGCTGCGGTCTGGAAGGATGAGCACATGTTGCGCTGGCTGACCGCGGGTGAATCGCACGGACCGGCGCTGATGGCGATCGCAGAGGGCCTTCCGGCGCACATCGCCATCACGACCGACGAGATAGGGCTCGACCTGGCGCGCAGGCGGCTCGGTTCTGGCCGCGGCGCACGAATGAAATTCGAACGCGACGAGGTCCGCGTGATCGGTGGCATTCGGCACGGACAGACGCTCGGTGGGCCGGTCGCAATCGAGGTCGGCAACTCCGAATGGTCAAAATGGGAAGTGGTCATGGCGGCCGATCCCGTTGACCCGGCTGAACTCGAGGCGCTCGCGCGTAACGCGCCGCTGACCCGGCCCCGGCCCGGACACGCTGATCTTGCTGGCATGCAGAAGTATGGATGGGACGATGCGCGCCCCATCCTCGAGCGTGCGAGTGCGCGTGAGACGGCGGCACGGGTCGCGCTCGGCGCGGTCGCGCGGGCGTTCCTGCGACAGGCAGCGGGTATCGAAGTGCTCAGTCATGTCGTGAGCATCGGGCACGTGAGCCTGCCCGAAGGCATCGTTCCTGTGGTCGCCGACTTCGATCGAATTGATGAGGATCCCGTGCGCTGCGTCGATCCCGAGACTTCGGCAGCGATTCTCGAGGAGATAGGCGCCGCTCATCGCGATGGCGACACCCTCGGCGGCGTGGTTGAGGTGGTGGCGTACGGGCTTCCGCCCGGTCTCGGCAGTCACGTGCACTGGGATCGCCGGCTCGACTCGAAGCTCGCTGGTGCGCTCATGGGCATTCAGGCAATCAAGGGCGTGGAGATCGGAGCAGGGTTTGCGCTCGCGGCAGTTCGCGGTTCGCAGGCGCAAGATGAAATCGTTCAAGGCGTTGATGGCCTTGAACGAACCTCGGGCAAGTCAGGCGGCACCGAGGGAGGAATGTCGACAGGCGAAATGCTCCGTGTGCGCGCTGCGATGAAGCCCATCTCGACAATCCCGCGAGCCCTGCGGACCATTGACGTGCGCACAGGAGAGGAGGCTCCGGCCATCAATCAGCGTTCCGACGTATGCGCCGTGCCCGCAGCCGGAGTGGTTGCCGAGGCCATGGTGCTCCTCACGCTGGCCGAGGCGGTCCTTGAGAAATTCGGGGGCGACACCGTCGAGGAGACCTCGCGAAACCTGCACGGCTACCTTGACAATCTGGCGATCAAATGAGCGTCAGCGGTGAGTGACCTCGCGAGTGCACGTGCAGGCAGGCCGCTGGTCGTGCTCGTCGGCGCGCCCGGAGCTGGCAAGTCGACGGTGGGCCGGCGTGTTGCCGAGCGACTCGGCGTGCCGTTCGCGGACACCGACCACCTCATCGAGGAAGCTGCGGGCATGTCGGTGTCCGATATCTTCGTGACTGCAGGCGAGCCTGAGTTCCGGCGGCTTGAGGAGGATGCAGTTGCTGAAGCCCTTCGCGCAAGGAGTGGCGTTCTCGCACTTGGCGGCGGCGCGGTGCTGAGCGACAGGACTCGCCACCTCCTTGCGGGGCACCGGGTGATCTGGCTGCGCGTGAGCATGTCCGAGGCGGCGACTCGAGTCGGGATGAACACTGCCCGCCCACTGCTCCTCGGCAACGTCCGCACTACCCTCGCGAGTCTGCTGGAGGCGCGAACACCGCTGTACGAGGAGGTGAGCTCGGCCGTCGTCGACACGTCGGACCGAAAGATTCGCGATGTCATCGCCGAGGTGACCGACC
>CALPZT020000097.1 GCA_943328365.2 Bifidobacterium breve
CGGGATCGGTGCGGGCGATGATTCCGTAGGAGGGAACGATCTCGGGAAGTGCCTCGACTGGTACGCCGAAGAGCTCGCACAGCTCGGCGCTCCAGGCGCCGGTGTGGAGGTCGTACAGGAGTGTTCGCGAGGCGTTCGACGCATCGGTCACGTGGAAGAGGCCGCGGGTCATTCTCGCGATGAGATACGAGTCGACGGTGCCGATTGCGACACGTCCGGACTCGACGTTCGCCCAGGTGACCGGGTCATGCTCGCGGACCCAGGCGATCTTCGTTCCGGAGAAGTATGGGTCCAGCCGGAGGCCGGTGAGGGCGGCTACTCGCGGCTCATGTCCTGCGTCGCGCCACTCCTCGCACATCGTGGCGGTTCGCCGGTCCTGCCACACGATCGCCCTGCGTGCCGCTCCAAGGGTCTCGCGATCCCAGAAGCACACGGTCTCTCGCTGGTTTGCGATCCCGACGGCTGCTATATCGGCAGTGTTCGAGCCGATGTCGCTGAGCCCTGCGAGGGCAATTCGCGCGGCCCCGAGCGTGGCCGACCAGATGTCGTTCAGGTCATGCTCAACCCAGCCGTCACCGGGGAAGTGCTGCTCGAATTCGCGATAGCCAGATGCGATGACAGAGCCCTCCTCGCCAACGACGAGGGCGGTGACTCCGGTGGTGCCGGCATCGATAGCGAGGACGCTTCTGGGCATGGCTGAACTGTAGTTCGCGCTGCGCGGGCGCGCGGGTCACGCGCATTCGATCGAATCGTGAGCGATCGGCCCTTTCCCAAGGTGGTGCCATCGGGTAGGTTTGCGCATGACAGCGGTTACAACCGTGAATGGTCACGAACAGACGCCCCGACTCAGGGGCCAGGTGCCGAAGGAGAACGGTCATGCGCGTTGGAGTGCTCACGGGTGGGGGCGACTGCCCAGGGCTGAACGCAGTTATCCGCGCGGTGGTCCGCAGAGGCGTCGAGGAGTACGGCTACGAATTCGTCGGATTCCGTGATGGCTGGAAGGGTCCGCTCGAAGGGCTCTCGACTCCCCTCGATATTCCTGCGGTGCGCGGCATCCTGCCGAGGGGCGGCACCATCCTCGGATCCTCGCGCACCAACCCGATCAAGGTCGAGGGCGGCATCGAACGGATCGAGCGCAATCTCGAGGACCTTGGCATCGACGCACTCGTCGCAATCGGCGGGGAGGACACCCTCGGGGTCGCGACGAAGCTCACCGAGCACGGCTTCCACGTCATCGGCGTCCCGAAGACCATCGATAACGACCTCTCCGCGACCGACTACACCTTCGGGTTCGACACTGCCGTGACCGTTGCGAGCGAGGCAATCGACCGCCTCCACACGACCGCCGAATCGCACCACCGGATCCTCATCTGCGAGGTCATGGGACGTCACGCGGGTTGGATCGCCCTGCACTCCGGCATGGCCGGCGGTGCCAACGGCATCCTCATCCCGGAGGTCCCGTTCGAGCTCGACGATGTCATCGGCTGGGTCGAATCCCGGTTCAAGTCCAGTTACGCACCGATTTTGTGCGTGGCGGAAGGGGCGCTCCCGAAGGAGGGCAGCCTCATCACGAAGGACTCGACGCTTGATGCCTTTGGCCACGTCAAGCTCTCCGGCATCGGTGAATGGCTCGCGACGCAGATCGAGGAGCGCACCGGGCATGAGGCGCGCACGACGGTCCTCGGTCACATCCAGCGGGGCGGTTCGCCCACGGCGTTCGACCGCGTACTCGCCACCCGATTCGGGCTCAATGCGATCACCGCGGTCAAGGACGGTGCCTGGGGCACGATGGTGGCGCTGCAGGGCACCGACATCGTGCGCGTCCCGCTCGAGGCGGCCACCGGGGTCCTCAAGACCGTGCCCCTGGCCCGCTACGAAGAGGCGTCGAGCTTCTTCGGATGAGTCATCTACCCTTAGCCCCATGACCGCGTCGTCCCCCCGAGTTCCTGCGCCTCCCATCACCTGGCCCGATCTCCCCGCGCTCCAGCAGCCGCCGTGGCCGGACGAGCAGGAGCTTGAGCGGGCGGTCGCCGAACTTCGGGTGCTTCCGCCGCTCGTGTTCGCCGGCGAATGCGATCTGCTCATGCAGCGTCTCGCCTCTGCGTCAGCAGGACAGGCGTTCGTGCTCATGGGGGGTGACTGCGCCGAGACCTTCCAGGCGAACACGGCGGACTCGATTCGGGCCAGGCTCCAGACCGTGCTGCAGATGTCCGTCATCCTCACGTATGCCGCATCCCTGCCGGTGGTGAAGGTGGGCCGTCTCGCAGGCCAGTACTTCAAGCCGCGCAGCAAGGCGATCGAGATTCGCGATGGCGTCGAAATGACGTCCTACCTCGGCGATGCCGTGAACGCGATCGAGTTCGATGCGGCCCTGCGCCGTCCGGATGCGCAGCGGCTCGTGCGGGCCTACCACGCGTCAGCGTCCGCACTGAACCTCGTGCGGGCATTCACCCAGGGTGGCTACGCCGATCTGCGGCAGGTGCACGCCTGGAACCAGGACTTCGTCCGCGACTCCCTCGCGGGGCAGCGCTACGAGACAATGGCTGCCGACATCGACCGGGCCCTGTCGTTCATGCATGCCTGCGGAGCGAATCCAGACGAGTTCCAGCGCGTCGAGTTCTATGCCGCCCACGAGGCACTGTCGATCGACTACGAGCGAGCGCTCACCCGCATCGATTCGCGCACGGGCCTGCCCTACGACGTCTCCGGGCACTTCCTGTGGATTGGCGAGCGCACCCGTCAGCTCGATGCCGCCCACGTGCACTTCGCCTCGCAGATCCGCAATCCGATCGGGGTCAAGGTGGGCCCGACCGCGTCACCGGACGAGATTGCCGAGCTGGCAGAGCTGCTCAATCCCGAGCGGGTCCCGGGCCGGCTTACCCTCATCACCCGCATGGGTGCCGGAGCCGTCCGCGATGTCCTGCCGGGCATCGTCCAGAAGGTCGACGCCTGCGGCGTACCCGTCGTGTGGGTATGCGACCCGATGCACGGAAATACCCGCGAGGCAGCGACCGGCCACAAGACGCGGCTGTTCGACGATGTCATCGACGAGGTGCTCGGCTTCTTCGAGGTGCACCGCAATCTCGGCACCTTCCCCGGCGGCATTCACATCGAGCTGACCGGCGACGATGTCACCGAGTGCGTCGGGGGTACCGGCGGCGTCCTCGAGAACAACCTCGGCGATCGCTACGAAACCGCATGCGACCCGCGGCTGAACCGCGAGCAGAGCCTCGAGCTCGCCTTCCTCGTCGCGGACATGCTCATCAAGCGGTAGTCCGCTCCATGCTGAAGTACGCCGATTTCAATGTTCCCGGTGGCACGCTGACCGTCGTAACCGACTCGGCTGCGACAGGCGACCGTGGCAAGCGGTCATATGGCGCCGTTATCGCCGCGACCTATCGAGGCCTGGACGACGCCATCGAGCGGATCGAGGGGTATGACGCACCGGTACGCGCCCCGCTCGACCCGGTCGCCGCTGCCATTGGTCGGTACTGCGACGGAGAACTTCTGGCGCTCGATGAGATCTCGGTGCGGCAACGGGGCGGCCCGTACCAGTGCGAGGTCTGGTTGCACATGCGAATGATCCGCCCGGGCACTGTCGATTCCTACGGCGAGCTCGCCCGCAGATCCGGCAGGCCGAGGGCCTTTCGCGCCGTCGGCACGGCCTGCTCGAGCAATCTCATCGCGCTGATCGTGCCATGCCACCGAGTGGTGGCATCGAATGGCCTCGGGGGCTACGGCTACGGACTCCAGGTGAAGCGCGCGCTCCTCGATCACGAAGGCGCTGCTTACTGACCGGTGCCGATCGCGCGCCTGCCTTCAGCGAATGCGGCTGAGGCTAGGCGAGGTACGCGGAGAGTCGTTCAATCGTTCCGTCGAGGTCGGCGGTCGTGGTCGCCGGGTTGATGATGCACAGGCGCAGGACGGTCCGTCCGGAGAGCACCGTGCTCGTCACGGCGGCGTACCCATCAGCGGTGAGACGTGCCGCGGCGAGCGAGTGGTCTCGGTCGGTTCGACCGCGGGCTGCGAAGGTGATGATCCCGAGTTGTGCGGGGGTGACGATCTCCAGGTTCGGATCAGCCTCGATCACCAGTTGCGCGTACTCGGCGAGGCCGATGCCTCGGTCGATGGCCCGGCCGATGGTGTCGAGGCCGTAGGCGCGAAGGGTGAGCCAGAGCTTGATGCCTCGGCCTCGACGGGTGAGCTCGAGACTGCGGTTGTGCAGGTCGACCTCGCTGCCGGTGACATCGGCGAGGTACTCCGGATACATCGCGAAGGTGCGCTCGAGGGCACCCGGCTCGCGGACGAACAGGCAGGCGATGTCATATGGCTGGAAGAGCCACTTGTGCGGATCGACGACGAACGAGTCGGCGCGCTCGAGACCGGGCATCACGGCCCGCCCACGCTCGCAGAGGGCAGCCGGCCCGCCGTAGGCGCCGTCGACATGGAGCCAGGCCCCGTATTCGTCGCAGATGTCAGCGATGGACGGGAGGTCGTCGACCGCACCGGTATTCGTCGTCCCGGCAGTTGCGACGACCATGAGCGGCCGCAGGCCGCGGCTGCGGTCCTCGGCCATTGCCGCTCGCAGCGTCGACGCGGACAGCCGATAGTGCTCGTCGGGTGGAAGCGAGCGGATGGCCTCGGCTGGCTGGCCCATTGCGAGCAGGCCGCGATTGATTGATGCGTGGGTCTGATCGGTCAGGTAGATGACGCCCTCGCCGCGCAGGTGCCTCGCTGTGATGGCACCGGTGATGTTCGCCATCGAGCCGCCGGAGAGGAGCACCGCCTCGCAGGTCGGTGCGAGGCCGATCGCGTCCCGCAGCCACTCGCAGGCGATGATCTCGACCGCAGTCGGGCCGGACCCACCGCCCCATGACGATGCGACCGACTGCATGCCGGTGGCGAGCCACTCGCCGAGGACGGCCGGATACGACGACGGCCCAGGGACCCGAGCGAAGTAGCGTGGATGATCGCCGTGCTGCTGATTGCGCAGGACGACGTCAGCGAGGAGCCCGAGATCGTCGGCGATGGGCGACGGAGTGACGGGCGCGGGGCCGCCGATGAGTGCGCGCAGCCGCGCGGGCTCCTCCTCGCTGATCGCGCGCTGATCGCCGATGGAGGCCATGTGCTCGACCACTCGGTCGACGATCGAGTAGCCGAGGCGGCGCATGGCCTCGGGATCGATGGCGAGGAGATCGCTCGGGACGTCGAGTGCCGCGCGAGTGCCGTCGTCCATTGATGCCAAGGGATCCGTGGCTGCCATGTGATCGCTCCTTCGTGGGGCTGGTCAGACGATGTTGTGCTCGGCCCGCAGGCCTCCGAACGCGAACCGGTCGGCAGTGAACGGGCGTACGTCAACAGGTGGCTCGCGATGCAGGTAGAGGTCGCGAAGGACCTCGCCGACGGCCGGGCCCTGGAGGAACCCGTGACCGGAGAAACCTGCTGCATAAAGAAAGCGCTCGACCCCGGCCGCTTCTCCGATGAGTGCATTGCTGTCGGGAGTGACCTCGTACAGGCCCGACCAGCGGTGCGCGATGCCGATGTCGAGCAGGCTCGGGCACCGGCGCTCCATGGCCTCGATGAGGTCTGGCATCCAATCCTCGCTGTAGTCATGCGTGAATCCGGGTGACTCCCCGGCATACGACATCCCGAGGAGTATGCCCGGGCCCTCGCGATGGAGGTAGAACGTGGTGGCGGCGTCGATGGTCATCGGCATGGTCGACGGCAGGACTGATGCCAGGGATTCGTCAAGAGGCTCGGTGATGAGAATCTGGCGGCGGAGCGGCTCCACCTCGAGGGAGACCCCGGCCATCGCCCCTATCTCCTTCGACCAGGCACCGGCGGCGCACACGACCGCGCTCGTTCGAACGACGCCAGCGCTCGTATGCACGGCGACGATGGCGGGCCCGTCCATCTCGATGCCCTCGACGGTCACGCCGGTGCGAATGACCGCGCCATGGCGCCGAGCACCCGCTGCATATCCGTGGACGACAGACTCCGGGCTGCAGTAGCCATCGCGTGGATGGAACGCCGCAGCGAGCAGGTCGTCGACGATGATTCCGGGGGAGAGCTCATGCGCCTCGCGCGGGGTGAGGAGCCGGCTCTGGATGCCCATGCGGTGCTGGAGCTCGATGGACTGCTCGTAGGCGGCGAGGTCGCCTGCCTCGGTGATGACGAACAGGTAGCCGACCTGGTGCAGGTCGATGGCCCACCCCGGGCGCTCATGGAAGTTCTCGAAGGCCTCGAGGCCGCGTGCGCCGAGTTCGATGTTCACCGGATCGGAGAACTGCGCTCTGACCCCGCCCGCAGCCTTCGAGGTCGAGCCGCTCGCGAGCAGCCCGCGCTCGAGCAGGAGCACATCCTTCACACCGGCCTCGGCGAGGTGGAACGCGGCGCTCGCGCCCATGATGCCGCCGCCGATGATGACGACACTCGCACTCGTCGGAAGCGCGGGATCAGGCGAGACCGTCATCCGAAGTTCACG
>CALPZT020000098.1 GCA_943328365.2 Bifidobacterium breve
ACCGCATCGAGGGCGCCTCCGGGCAGCCACTTGCCGATCCAGTCGACGAAGACAGTGATGAGTGCCTCGAGGACGAGCACCCAGACCAAGGCCCCGACGACTGCGGCCACCTGGTTGCGGATAAGCGCCCCGACCGCCACTCCGAGAAATGCATAGATCGCGAACCCGAGCACGACGCCCCCGAGGATCTGCAGTGCGACTCCGCTGTCGATCGGCGCATGCTCCTTGCCGGAGAGCGTGATCGTCGCGAGGACGATGGCGGTGGCGAAGCCAATGAGCCCGATGATGGCCCCGATCACGAGGAAGACCAGGCCCTTCGCGATGAGGATGCGCGAACGCTTGGGGGTGACGAGCAGGGTTGCGGTGATGGTCATGTGCCGGTACTCGCCGGTCATCGCGACGATGCCGAGGATGAGCACGAACAGCGCTGACGAGCCGGCGGCCCCGACGATGTTGTCGATGTACTCGGGGTTCATGAGGAGCTGGTCGTTGTTCTCGGCACCCATCGCACTCGGCGTGAGATAGACGAGGAGACACACGTTCAGGGCCGTGAAGAGGACGACTGCCAGCGTGAGGAAGAAGAGCACCTTCGTGGTCGTGACCTTGCGAAGCTCAGATCGCAGGAGCGGCATCATGCGGTTCCTCCCGGGGTGCCAGTTGCAGTGAGTTCGAGGAAGAGCGACTCGAGGTCGTTCGTCTGCTGGGTGAGCTCGTGGAGCTCGACCCCGGCGAGGAATGCGCGGCGGCCGATGTCTGAGGCTGTGAGCCCGGTGACGAGCAGCTCACCATCATCAGACGGCTCGAGGACCGTGGGTGGCGGACCCTCGCCAGGCACCTCCAAGGCTCGAATGAGGGCATCGCGCCGAGGGGAGCGGACCCGGACCCGGACGGCCCCGTTGCCGGCGAGATCAGCGAGCGAGCCGGCGCGGACGAGGGCACCCTTGCTGATGATCACGACATCGTCGACGGTCTGCTGGACCTCGGACAGCACGTGACTGGACACGAGCACAGTCCGGCCCTCGCGGGCGAGGCCGCGCAGCAGGCCGCGCAGCCACGCGATGCCCTCCGGGTCGAGGCCATTGGCCGGCTCGTCGAGGATGAGGATGCCGGGGTCGCCGACGAGCGCTGCTGCCAGTGACAGCCGCTGCCGCATCCCGAGCGAGAAGCCGCCGGCCTTGCGCCCGGCTGCGTCCTCGAGACCAACGAGACCGAGTACCTCGTCGACTCTCGTCTTGGGGAGGTCGAGGGCGTCGGCGATGACTCGAAGATGGCCACGCGCCGTGCGACCCGGATGGAACCCGCTCGCCTCGAGCGCGGCACCGACCACCCGGCCGGGATGATCGAGGTCTCGATAGGGCTGGCCTCCGATGCTTGCCGTGCCGTCGCTGGGGCGTACGAGCCCGAGCAGGCACCGCAGGGTGGTCGTTTTTCCGGAGCCGTTTGGGCCGAGAAAGCCGGTCACCCGGCCTGGTTCGACTGTGAACGAGAGGTCGCGCACCGCGTGCACCTTGCCGAACCTCTTCGACAGGTGATCGATGGTGAGTGTCTGGGCGATTGTGGACATGCGGGCACAGTACCGGGCGGAGATGGTTTGGCGGATTTTATCCACAGGGGGTTTGCGACGTACAGTTGCTGGGTGCCTCGTGAACTCACTATGCGCCTGCCCTGGGCGACCTCCGCCATGCGTTCCTCGACTGCGCTCATCGCTGCCTTCGCCACGGGCCTCCTTGGGCTCTCGGTGGCGCTGTCCGCGCCGGCATCGGCCGCAAATGGAGTCCCCGACGCGCCCGTCATCACGACAGTCACTGGCGGCATAGCGAGCGGTCAGCTCTCCGTTGCCTACACGCCCCCGGCCTCAGATGGCGGATCGCCGATCACCGGCTACGAGATCTCCCTCGATGGCGGCACGGCCTGGTTCCCCTGCTCAGGCGCCGTCGGCACCTGCCCGCTCCTCAACCTGGTCAACGGGCGTCCGTACACCGTCACCGTTCGCGCGACGAGCGCAGCAGGTCCGGGGCAGTCGAGCGCACCGGCGTCAGGTACCCCATCGCTGCCGGCTGGGTCCGACCCGGACAAGCCGGTTGTCCTGCCGAAGCCGCGGGTGCGTGTCGGCGCGAGCTTCAATGCGGCGAGCAACAGCCTCGGCGTCGATGGCACGCGGACGAAGCTCGGGGTCGGCACCCTTCCCAAGCTCCGGTTCACCCGCGCGATCCCCGACAAGGCAGCCGTCGAGCGCCACCTCGCGGTCACCGCAACGTCGAACGCGACGGGTGTGACGAAGTCGGTCCGCGGTGCCTGGGGATGGATGGACGACCGCAGTGTCGTGTTCCGGCCGTTCAAGTACTGGCCAGGCGACTCGACCATCACGGTGACGTCGAACCTCGACGGAGTCGTCATGGGCAAGACCGGGGCCAACTACGTCGTGGGCTCCAAGAGCCTCGGTACCGACTACGTGTTCCAGACTGCGCGGTCGCTCATCGCGCGCGTCGACGGGGCCACCCACAAGATGAAGGTCTATGTCGACGGCGAGCGGGTGAAGGTCTTTCCGATCTCGCTGGGCAAGGCCGAATGGGAAACACGCAACGGTGTCAAGGTGATCTCAACCGAAAAGGAGCCGAAGCACACCTATACGAGCGTCGCGCTTGACCTCGATCCGTCTGACGAGGAGCCGTACGAACTCAAGGACATTCCCTGGAACACCCGTCTCACGCCGACCGGCGAATTCATGCACGCCGCTCCCTGGGCATTGAGCCGGCTGGGCCGCTGGAACGGCTCGCACGGCTGCACGAACATGCGCACCGAGGATGCCAAGTGGATCTACGACGTCACGGTGCCCGGCGACGTGGTCGTCTACACGAACACCGGGGGAGCGGCCGTTGAGCCAGGCAATGGTCCGGGCGGTCTCTGGAACATTCCCTGGTCGCAGTGGCTCGCAAAGTCCGCCCTCGTCAGCGTGACAGGCTCGGTCGATACCTCCAAGGTCACTGGGCCATCCTCGAACCTGCCCTCAGCAACCGCGTAGCGCAGACCACGGTCGGGGGATCTGCGTGCGACTGCTTCATACGTCCGATTGGCATCTCGGGCGATCCCTCCATTCGCTTTCTTTGCATGCTGCGCAGGAGGAGGCAGTCGGCTTCATCATTGATCTCGCGGTGGCAGAGTCGGTCGACTGCATCGTCATCGCTGGTGACGTATTCGACCGTGCGATTCCCCCGATTGAGGCACTCCGGCTCCTGAACTGGGCAGTCGACGCACTCGCCGCGGCGGGCGTTACCGTCATCATCACCGCCGGCAATCACGACAGCGGCGATCGTCTCGCGACCTATTCGGGCGTGCTCCGGCCGGGCGTGCATCTCGTCGGCTCCCTGGCCTCGATCGGCACGCCGGTGACGATCGAGGACGAGTTCGGTCCGGTCCTCGTCTACCCGCTGCCCTATCTCGAGCCCGACGTCGCCAGGTTCACCCTTGGCGAGGACGGCGCACCGCTCGATCGCAGCCACGAGGCGGTCATGCTCGCGGCTGTCGATCTGATCCGGCGTGATCGTGCATCAAGGCCCAGTCCCGCGCCGAGGGCCATCGCCGTTGGCCACGCCTTCGTCGCGAATGTCAGGCGTTCCGACGAATGGACGGATGCCGGGCTCACGACCTCGGAGAGCGAACGCGATCTCACGGTCGGGGGTGTGCAGGTGGTTCCGGCCAGCGTCTTCGAAGGGGCGGGGCTTGAGTATGTCGCCCTTGGCCATCTGCATCGCGGGCACGAGGTCTTGGGCGGCCGCCCGATCGTCCGCTACAGCGGATCCCTTCTTCGATACTCCTTCTCGGAGGCCGAGCACGACAAGCATGTGGTCATCGTCGATGTTGGCGAACCCGGTACCGGCTGCGTGATTCGGGAGGTGCCCCTCCCGCAGCCTCGCCCGATGAGCCGGCTCCGCGACTCGATCGAGGCGCTTTTGTCCGACACCTATGCGCATGCCCGCGAGCACTTCGTCGAACTCGTCGTGACCGACGACGCCCCTCCGGAGCGCATGCACGCCCGGCTCGACGCGGCCTTCGCATACGCCCTGACCAAGCGGCACGAGCCCGCGAATCGCGTGTCCCTCGAGCGTGCTCGGGGCGATGCGCGCGGGAGGCTGCCGCTTGATGTCGTGGGCGACTTCATCATGAAGGTGACGGGGCGTGAGCCCGATGAGGAGGAGCGCGCGATCCTGCTGGCGGGCTATGAGGCGTCTCGCTGATGCGCCTCGAACGCCTCCGATTCGCTGCGCTCGGGCCTTACGCAGGCGAGCATCTCATCGACTTCGAACTCCTCGGCGGCAGCGGGCTGTTCATCATCGAAGGGCCGACAGGTGGTGGCAAGTCGACCATCCTCGATGCCATGGTGTTCGCCCTCTACGGCGACGTCGCTGGCAGCGACTCCGACAAGCAACGGCTGAGGTCAGGTTTCGCTGACGCATCGGTCGAGTCCTTTGCCGAAGTCGAGTTCAGCACCGCATCCGGACGCTACCGCGTGCGCCGCACCCCGGAATTCATGAGGGCCAGGCGCAACGGCGAAGGTGAGGAGGTCCCCGCGCGATCGACGATTCAGTTCTGGCGTGCGACCGGTGAGCATGGCTGGGACCTCGTCTCGAAGGCACACCGCGAGGCCGAGCTCGAGATCCAAGCGGTCGTCGGCCTCGACAAGAGCCAGTTCCTCCAGACGGTCGTGCTGCCGCAGGGTGAATTCTCCAAGTTCCTCAAGGCGAAGAGCGCCGAACGTCAGGCGATCTTGGAGCAGGTGTTCGCGACCGGCGTGTTCGCGCGTCTCCAGGAGTGGGCAGATCTCCAGCGCAAGGCCGCCGAGCTCGAGATCAAGGCTCGAGCCGATCGGCTTCGTGACAGCGTTCAGCAGCTCGTCGGGCGGATCGATTCGGACGATGAGGCGCTTGCCGACGCCCATGCGGCGCTCAGCGACCCGGAGGCGACGCCCGAGTCGATCGCGGCGGCGATCGCGGATGCCGTTGCAGGAGTCGCCGAGAGGCTGGCGACCGCTGAGGTCGAGGCGCAGCGCCTGGCGGCTGACGTGGGCAAGCGTGAGGAGTTGCTCGGACGCGTGCGCGGCTGGCGAGCCGCGCAGAAGTCCCTCGCCACCGCCATTGGCGCAGTCGAAGTAGCGATGCGGAGTGCCGAAAGCGCCCGCACGGTTGCTGACTCCCACATCGACACGATCACCGCCCTGACCGGCACTCCGGCTGATCTCATCGACCCTGCCGAGGTGATCCGTGGCATTGACGTGGCGATCGGAGCCCTCGAAGCAGTGACCCAGCAGGGCGAGGTCCGCGAGACGCTTGTCTTGGATTGCCAGGCACTCGAGCAATCGGTCAGTGAGGACGAGGCAGCGGCCGGCCGACTTGCGGATGAGCGCGATCAGGAGTTGCCGGCCCGGCTCGCTTGGTGCGCCGCCGAGCTCGATCGTGTATCCCGCTCCCTGACTGATGCGTACGCCGCAGCGGCAAGCGAGCGCGAGATTCTCATCCGCTCACGGATGGACGGGATGGCTGGCGAGCTCGCCGCCTCGCTCGTCGATGGCGACCCGTGCCCGGTCTGCGGCGCGGCAGAGCACCCCGACCCGGCCGAGATCTCGTCAAGCGCGGCCACGCCGGACGAAATCGAGGCTGCTGGGCGCCGGACGGAGTCGCTGTCCGCGGATCGACTTGCGATGATGCCTGACGTCGCTGGCGCACGCGACCTCGTCGCGCAGGTCGGAGGCTTCGAAGGTGAGCCGGCGGCTGAGACCGGAAACCCGTCCGTCGTGCTGGCCAGGATCCGCCTGCGGCTGAAGGAAATCGGGGAGGAACTTCCGCGGCTTCACGAGCGGTCTGCGGCCCGGCGCAAGCGGGCAGCAGAGCTCACGGAGTCGATCGCCGAGATCGACCGACAATTGATCGAGGCGGCTGCCGAATTCGACAGCGTCGACGACCGTCTGGCAGCGATGCAGGCGATCCGCGAAGACATCACCGCACTCGCAAGCGCCCGAGCCGCACTGGGCGAGGCGACCCGCGCCCAGGCTCAGGCCCAGGCAGTGCTCGATGCGCTCGACGAGCCGATCGTCGAGGACGGCTTGGAGGCCGATGGCGTACTCGAGGCCCAGTTGATCGAGGCGAGGAGCGTGGCGACGGCGGCGATTGTCTCCGCCGAGGCCGCCCGAACCCTCCTCGACGACATCGGCAGGCTCTCGACCGGGGTTGAGAACGCCCGTAGTGAGAGGGATCGGACGAGGCAGGAGTGGGCCGCGACCATCTCGCTCGCCGAAACCCTCAATGGACGCGGGGCAAACCAGCTTGCCCAGCCGCTGAAGGCCTATGTGCTCCAGCAGATGTTCGACGAGGTTCTCGATGCGGCGAACGCCCGGCTCTCAGGCATGCTCGAGGGTCGCTTTGCCCTCGTTGAT
>CALPZT020000099.1 GCA_943328365.2 Bifidobacterium breve
CGTCACCCCGTATGTGAACGGCTGCCGGCCCGGAGCGGTGCCGTTCATCCCGACGACCTGCACGCTCGGGACATCCGCCGAGTACGACGGCGGAAACCACACACCGCCGATCTACCGGCTCTCGACCGTCCTCATCGCCTTCCGCTAGCCGTCGGTAATCCGGCCAGCCGAAAGCCGACGACCTCGGCCGGCGGATCAGCCGCCACGTCGCCATCACCAACGCTGGCGCACTCAACACGCTCGTCGCAGCCTCGCCAGAAGCATTGGCGCTGGAGCACGCGGCTTGACGGGGGTACGGTCATGCGTTGTAGCTTCGTCCGGAATGGCGGAGCACGTCGGATCATGAAGCGGGTGAGGGCCACCGTGAGGAGCAAGTTCACGCACGGGCGTCGGGTCATGGCTCGATGACGGCCGCCCCAAAGGAGCGTCGCCGTCCCAACGTCTTCATCATCCTCTTCGACGATCTGGGCTTCTCCGACTTCGGCTGCTTCGGGTCAGAGATCGAGACCCCGAACATCGATCGGCTGGCGGCCGAGGGGCTGCGCTACACGGACTTCTCCGTGACCCCGCTCTGCTCCCCCACGCGGGCATCGCTGCTGACCGGCCGAAACCATCACACGGCACAGGTCGCCTTCCTCGCTGGCTGGGGGCGCACAGCACCGCATACGCAGGAGCGGATCTCCCCCGCTTGCGGCACCGTTGCGGAGATTCTCCAGACGGCTGGCTACGAGACCTCAGCATTCGGCAAGTGGCACCTGGTACCCGAAGAGGAGATGCGCCCCGAGGGGCCGTTCGACAACTGGCCGACCGGCCGCGGCTTCAACCGCTACTACGGGTTCCTCGGCGGTCACGCCGACCATTACCACCCGGCACTCGTCCAGGATCGCGCTTTCATCGAGCCGCCGGACGAGCCGGACTACCACCTCTCCACCGACCTTGTGGATCACGCCATAGCGGACATCGACGCGCTCATAGCCCGGGACCCCGATCAGCCGCTCCTCATGTATCTGGCATTCGGCGCCGTCCATTCGCCCTACCACGTGCCAGCAGGCCTCATCGACAAGTACGTTGAGCGCTTCTCGCAGGGCTGGGACAGCGTGCGCCAGGAGAGGCTAGCCAGGCAGGTCGCCCTGGGGATCGCGCCCTCGGGCACCCAGCTCACCGAGCGCCTGCCGAGCGTCCCGGCCTGGGAAGATCTCTCATCCAAGGAGCAGACCCTCGCCGTGCGAGTCCAGGCCGCGTATGCAGCCTTTCTCGAGCACACGGACGCGCAGATCGGCCGGCTGATGGACCGCCTTGATGCTGCCGGCCTCGCACAGGACACGCTCGTGGTCCTCCTCTCCGACAACGGGGCGGCGACCGGCGGGCGCACGGGCACGGCCCACTTGGCCGAGGCATGGGAGGGAACGCCGCGCACGATCGAGGAAGAGCTTGCGGGCCTCGACGAGGTGGGCGGTCCAGCGACCTACCCTCACTACGCAGACGGCTGGGGCATGGCCGGCAATACCCCGTTCCGGCGCCACAAGTCGTGGGTGGACGGTGGCGGGGTGCGCGTTCCGCTCATCGTGCGCTGGCCCGAGCAGATTCCCGATCCGGGCGGGATCCGGCATCAGTTCTGCCATGTGGTGGACATCGTGCCGACGATCCTGGACGCAGCGGGGGCGAGCGAGCCCGAGACCCTCGGCGGGATCGCCCAGGCTCCGATGGAGGGCGCGAGTCTTGGGCGGACGCTCGCCGATGACGCGGCCCCGGAGGCCCGCGATGTGCAGTACTTCGAGATCAGCGGCCAGCGCGCCATCTGGCAGGACGGCTGGCGGGCGGTGGCAACGCATGAGGAGGGCACACCCTTCGAAAGCGACACGTGGGCGCTCTACGACACGCGGAGCGACTTCTCCGAGAGCACCGACCTCGCCGAGCAGCACCCGGAGCGGCTTCGTGCACTCCAGGACCGATGGTGGACGGAGGCCGAGCGGCATGGCGTCCTGCCGTTGGACGACCGGCTGGCGGGATCGCGCCATCCGCAGCCGAGCGAGGAGCGCGACAGCTGGGTCTTGCCGCCGTCCCCGACGCGTTACTTCCTGAGCGACCTCTTCCGCACCCTCGAGGGAGGCAGCTTCCGACTCGAGGCCCAGATCGGTGCCGATCTTCCGGCCGGGGGCGCCGTCGTGGCAGCGGGCGGGGTGCAGGCCTGGTGGTGGGCGCTGGTGCTTGACGGTGCGCGCCTGGCGCTCGTGACCTGCGCTGGCGGACGAACCGCCGTGGTGGAGTGCCGCCTGCCGGATGGGCACTCCCCCAATCGGGTTGGCTTCGACTTTCATCGCGGTGACGGCGACACCGTGCTCCTGTGGGCCGACGACTCCTCGGTGAGTGCGAGCGTCACGAATCTCGCCCGGTTCCTGATCGGCACCCTCTACATCGGGTGGTGCCCCTATCCCGGGGTGCGGGCGGCCGGGGTGGAACCCAGCAGGGCACCGGCACCGGGCATCGGCGACGTGACGATGCTGCGCACGTAACCTTCGGCGCGTCTCCCGGACGAGGCATCCGTCGCCCCTCCCGTGTCGAACCTCAACTCAGCCCTGTCGAGGATCGTGCCTCCTCATCCGGTGGTCACTGCTGCGACAGGGTCGTGACCCACTCGATGCAGGTGTGCCAATCCACCGCCGCACACCGTGGCCTCCTGGGCCCACGTGGTACCGGCGCCGATGTTGATCAGATCGTTGACGCCGGGCCACAGGTCGGCTGGTGGGCGGGGAGCGCATCTTCGATGTCGTTGTGGAAGGCGAACCTCCCGTTGAACCAGCGTGGAGAGCTCCTGTTCGGGTTGGCGGCGGTCGGAGTCGTGCTCCAGTCCGAGCCCGATCCAGCCTGATAGAGCTATGTCAGCATCGCCGGCTACTGCAGGACTTGTTGTGGTGGGGCCGGTCGGGCTCGAACCGACAGCTACCAGATTATGAGTCTTCTCGTGACTGCTGGTGACCGCTCCGCCCCGCTGACGCCAGATCGTCCACCCACGCATGGAAGTACGACCGGAGTTCAGGCAGCTCGGCGGCGGCAATTGGGATGTCTTCATTGCGGTAACGGTCGAGTTGGCGCATGGCCGTCGCGAAGGCCGCAACGTCGAAACCAGTATCGATACTCGCGGCCATACTCATGAGCTCGTCCCGATCCCAGTGCCGGACGAGGCGGAACAGATCGACGAAGTCGCGCGGCATCGCCCGGTCGAAGAGTGCCAGCAATTTTCGCGCAGCAAGCTCCTTTGGCGCGAAGGTGGGACCGAGGATCGACATCGTCGGCGGCAGATCCGGTGGGGAGTCTAGAGCGATATCGACGATGAGCGCGGCCTCTCCTGCTACCGAGAGGCGAACGAAGGTCTCCGACTCCTGCACCCTGTCCACCGTCCACTGCTTCTCGATAGCAGCGCGCACGAACGCCTCGGCTGCCTTCGACACGTCGCCGGCCTTGGACGTGAAGGCGTCGAGATCCTCGGTCGGGCGATCCGTCAGTCCATGGGCGACCAGGGCGAGACCTCCGGCCAGCAGGGATGAGCCCGCTTCAGGCAGGGCGAAGAAGAGACGGGCAACGTCAGCCTGGAAGGCCGTGATCGAACCCTCGCTCACCCGGCCACGCCCCCGCGGGCTCGATCCACGAGCGGCTGCCATGCGTGTCTGATTGCGGCGGGCAGGTGCAGGTCGGCCCAGCAATCGACCAGCAGCGCTCCGTCGACCAATCGCTGGATGTCTCGAGGCGATCCCTCGGCCAGCACCACCTGGTAGGCCAGCAATCGTTGGCGGCGCTCCGCGAGGTCTCTCGGGCGCCCCGCCGGAGACCAATCGATGTGACGAGGCAGGACAACCGTCCCGAGGGCGGCGTCGATGGGCAGCCGCGGCAACTGGTCCGGCACGTAGAAGGGCTTACCGCGCCGGTCGCGATGAAGAGCGAACACCGGCTTCGGAACGGCGACGAGGTGCTGCCCGTTCGCAGCCAGGACCCGCTCGAGGGTGTCGAGCGTGGGATTGCGGGATCCGCCCTCGTAGGCGGACAGAGTGGGACGCGAGGTACCCGCCCTTCTGGCCACCTCAGCCTGCGTCAGCCCTGACGCACGCCGGGCATGCGCTACTAACGTCGCCATGACACCTCCTAGGTATCTGAAACGATACCTCACGAATCGAGTGGATGCGTACCTGGCGGTCAGTACTCGGTCGCGCCTCGACACGTGGCAAGAACTCCACTGGCGGACGAGCAGAAGGCCCAGCTCCGGAAGGTCCTCGACGAAGGGGACATCGAGTGAGCCGCAAACTGACATCCAGGCGGTGCGAGGAGGTCAAGGCGCTCGGCGCCGACTTGATCGAGGACTATGAGTTGGTCTATCCGCTGGAGCCCTTCGAGATTGCCGACGTCCTCGGCGTCATTGAGGCACCGGTCAGGTTTCGCGGGCAATTTGACTTGAGGCACCACGGTGCTTGTCGCCGCGCTCGTGTCGGCAGCAACGCAATGAGACGTATCGCGATTGACGATCCGGAGCCGAGAAGCGGGGCCAGGTGCTCGCGCTGCCCAACTGGTCTGCACGACGCGATCGCCTGACGCTCCCTCTTTCTCAGCGGAGCACTGCGGCTGACGTCCCCTTCTCCCGCGTCGAGACGGACCGATGTTCCTGCGGTGGAGAAATGGCGATCGGCACGCAGGCCCCGCTCCTGTGACGCTATCGTCGGTGCCCACCCCCACTGCGAGCGAGGAACCATGCCCATCCGCGAACTGTCCAGCGGCGCCACGATTTCCTACGTCGACGAGGGGTCGGGCCGCCCCGTCCTACTCCTGCATGGCGTGGCGATGTCGGTTGCGTTCTTCGAGCGAAACGTGTCCGACCTGGCGCATGATCATCGCGTCATCGCCCTGGACTTCCGCGGGCACGGATCATCGCCGTATGTCGAGGGCGGGCACACCGTCGCCCAGTACGCCCGCGACGTCCGCGCGCTGATCGAGGACCTGGGCTTGGCAGACGTGGTTCTCGTCGGCTGGTCGATGGGCAGCCTGGTCGCCTGGGACTACCTACGTCAGTTCGGACACGACTCCCGCGTGGCGGGAGTCGTGATCGTTTCGCAGGGTCCGTCCGACCTGATCCAGGCGGACTGGCCGCACGGTATCGCCGACGACGCCGAACTGCACGACTACCTGTCGGCCATGCAGGACGATGCGCGCGGCTTCCTCGCTGACTTCCTGCCGACCATGTTCCACACTGCTCCGGACGAGGCCACGCTGGCACGCTTGCTCAACGACATCTGCCGGGCGGGAGCCAACACCGGCACCTTGATCCTCGCTGACCAGACCGTGCAGGACTACCGACCAGATATTCCGGGCTTCGACGTCCAACATCTGCTCGTGTGGGGATCGGACGAGCAGGTGGGCAAACTCGCGGCGGCCGACTGGCTCGAGTCAAGCCTGCCGAACGCGGATCTGCACGTATTCGACAGCAGCGGCCACTGCCCGATGTGGGAGGAGCCGGACCGGTTCAACGCTCTCGTGCGCACATGGGTGGCGACGCTCGCCTAGGGACTGGTGATGGCACAGGACACGTGACGACGCGAGCACGCTGCGGACGGATGCAGAGGAGTTTCCTGCCGGCCAGGAGGGTTCGGCGGCAAGGCGTGATGGCCTGACGGCAAATCCCCACGGCGACCGGAGCCTGACTGGCCGCGTCTGCCCTCACTGGACCGCGACGCACGGTGGTGGCCACGGTATGCGGGTGGGATGCAAGCTGGTCAGGTCGAGTCGGGGTGCAAGCCGCCCTGCCCCAGCGAGAACGCATTGACGTCCACGGGGATCCCGATGAAATACCGACTGAGCCGGTCGGCCATGGCCAGCCACGCTGCCAAAGACAGTGCTGCCACGCGGGTGTCGCGGGTGAGGAATGCCGCGTCGACTGACGCTGTCAGCCGCAGGTCCGCGAAGTAGTCCTGTGGCCCTCGGCCGGTCCACCGGGGCACCCACAGGGTGTGCCGGACACGGCCGGCACGGACCAGCTCGTGGTCGACGCCGGCCCGGGCGTTGAGCGGGAACAGCGGGGCCACCAGCCGGTAGGGGTGGAGGGCGCCCTTCTCCTGCTCGGAGAACTCGCACGGCTGCGGCAGCAGAATCCCGCACCCCTGCCCTCTGACCAGGACATGGCTGCGCAGCTCGTCCAGATCGGGGAAGGGTCGACTGGCCGGCGGTGTCGAGCCGGCCAGGCTGGCCCTCGAGGCCGGCTGTCGCCCGGCGACCCCGATCCGGCAACGGCATGATCCGCCGCACGAATCCCTAGAACCTGAACGGCGGCCCCGATGGCTGAGCGAATTTGA
>CALPZT020000100.1 GCA_943328365.2 Bifidobacterium breve
GAGGACGAGACGTTGCTCGGCGTCGATCCCTGCGACGCGCAGGAATAGGCGTCGATCCCTGCGACGCGCAGGAATAGGCGTCGATCCCTACGACGAGGAGAACTCGCAGGGATCGACGCTGCGTTGAAGCAGAACCCGGACGGGACTACTTCGGCGGCTTCTCAGCCCCGCGCAGCTTGCGGACACCGGCACGCACGGCGCCGCCGAGGATCATGCCCATCAGGAAGACGACGAGGATGAGCGCCCACAGCCACACTGTCAGGCTGAAGCCGAGGATCTTGATCTCCACGTCGGTCGTGTTCTGGGCCATGAAGATCACGGCGATGATGAGGATGATGATCGCGATCACCCCGCGCGCCGAGATGCGCTTGCTCTCCGTTGCTGCCTTGCCAAATTCGCTCATGGTTCACCCTTCGTTCGCGAGCAGTCGAATGCCCGCAGCGCCTAATGCCCTCGACGAGGGCAGCACACGGCAGGATAGGGCAGCCGGCGGCCCGGTGACTACGCCGACGGGCCGCAATCTCGATCCGGCGGCAAGCCGCAATCTCGATCCGGCGGCAAGCCGCAATCCAATTACGGCAGCAAGCCGCAGTGCGCGAGGCCCATGCGCACCAGCCGGCCCTGCCCCCCGCTCATCTCCATCTGGAACTCGAGTGTCGACGCCTCCTCGGGCGTAACCCACACGAGGTCGAGCGCATCCTGCGAGGGTGCGCAGTCCCCTGCGATCGGCACGATGAAGGCAAGGGAAACTGCGTGCTGCCTCGGATCGACGAAGCCGGTCACCGACTCGTCAGGGAAGTACTCGACAACGGTGAAGGGCTGGGGCGACGGGGGTACCTGCGGCAGCGCCATCGGGCCGAGGTCCTTCTCCAGGTGGCGGATGAGTGCATCGCGCACGCGCTCGCCAAGCAGGATTCGACCGGAGACCACCGCCCGGCTGATCGTCCCGTCGGGCATGGCCCGCAGGAGCAATCCGACTTCGGTCACCGCGCCCTGCGCGTCGGTGCGCACCGGTATCGCATCGACATAGACGATCGGGAGCCGTTCGCGCGCAGTCGCCATCTCCTCGGAGCTGAGCCAGGCGGTCATTGTCTCGAGGGTGTCGCTCATGGCGAGTCCCTCCTTTCGGTCCAGGTTCGACAACGGGTCTGCGGTCGACGGTACAAGTACGACGGTTCTCGAGCCGCGGGCTTGACGATGCGCCGTGGATGCACGGCCCCCGGGATAATGCTCCCATGCTTCCTGCAGTGCTCGCTGGCCTCGCGATCGGTGCGCTGACCGCCGCCAATGTCGGGCCAATCTGGCTGCTGTGCCTGCGAACCTCGGCACGTTTCGGCTGGAAGCCGGGCATCGCGATCGGCACCGGCGCAGCCCTTGTCGACTTCGCGTACGCAGTGCTCGGCGCGCTCGGGGCAGCCGCCCTTCTGCAGGTGCAGGCGCTGAGGATCGTCCTTGGACTCGCGGGTGCCGTCGTGCTGGTCGTCCTCGGCATCAGGACCCTGCACGCCGCCTATCGGATTCGTCTCGGCGCAGAGGACGACGGTGAAGTCGTCTCGCCTCGTGCGGCGCTTCGAACAGGCATCATCGCAACGGCCTCGAACCCCATGACCATCCTCACGTGGGGGGCGGTGTTCTCCGGCGCGGCCGTGGCTCAAGTAGCCGACACCAGCGCGTCTGCATGGGCATTCGTGGCCGGAATCGCCGTCGGATCCTGGAGCGTCCACGCGATCCTCGCGACCATTGGATCAAGGATCGGCTCGCGCATCGGCGAGCGCGGCCTGCGGTGGACTGACATCGTCAGCGGCTCGGGCCTCGTGCTCTTCGGCTCAGCGCTGGGCGTTCGTACGCTCTACGACCGGTAGCCGCACAGAGCGCAGAATCCAGACCGCTGGCTCCCCTCGCCGTCAGGCAATACCGTTGCCCCATGAGCCATGACACCCCCGTGACGAGCGGCAATCTCATGCCGGACGGCAATCCGTACCCGGTCTCCAAGCCGGAGGCGCAGTGGCGAGATGAGCTGACTCCGCTCGAGTATCACGTCTTGCGCGAGGCGGGCACTGAACGACCATTCGTGGGCGAGTACACCGACACCAAGACCGAGGGCGTCTACTCCTGCCGCGCATGCGGGGCCGAGCTCTTCCGCAGCGAGACCAAGTTCGATTCGCACTGCGGCTGGCCCAGTTTCTACTCCCCGCTCGCCGAGGATCGCATTGTTTCGATTGAGGACCGTTCGCTCGGATCAGTTCGCACCGAAGTGCGCTGCGCTGCCTGCGGTGGTCACCTCGGGCATGTCTTCTCCGGCGAGGGATACGGCACGCCGACTGACCTGCGCTACTGCATCAACTCGATTTCGGTGCGCCTCGACTCGACGGAATCGGCAGCAACCCCCGGTTAACCGCCAGTGCTCACGAGAACGACCCCGAGCATCGTCACGGCCACTCCTGCGTACTGAACCGGCCGCAGGCGCTCCTTGAGGATCACCGCTGCCAGAATTGCCGTTGCGACCGGGTAGAGCGAGCCCAGAACGGCAGCGGTGGACAGCAGGCCCATCGTCGTCGCCACTCCGTAGGTCACGTTCGCGGCCGCATCGACGAGCCCGATCACTGCAAGGGCCGGAAGATCCCGGACGGTGATGCCGCCCGCCGTCCGGAACATGAGCAGCGCAATGACAATGAACACCAGTGAAGTCGCGCGCATTCCTGTCATCGTCATGAGGGCACTCGTCTTGCTTCCCTCCGCGATCGTGATGAACATGACCCCGAAGAAGACGAGCGCAACGGCCGAATAGATGAGCGGCTTCAACGATTCAGCACCTGTCAGCTCGGGACCAGATGCCAGGAGCACGCCTGTGATCGCGGCGACAATGCCGATGGCCTGCAGGCTCGTCGGCTTCTCACCGAGCAGCAGGAGGGCGAAGCCCACTGGGATCACGACGGCAAGGGCGACAAGGGGCGACACGATTCCCATCGGTCCGAGCGCGAGCGCCTGATAAAAGCTGTACATGCCCACGACGCCTGCGATCGAGCCTGCTATCGCCCACGGCCAGTACCCGGGCGAGGTACTCAAGGCACCGGTCACTACTCCGGCAGTGATGAGACCGATGAAACCGAATGCCTGCGCACCGAGGTAGACCGCGAGCGCCGGACGGCGGCGGCTCATCTTGCCGCCCATGAAATCGCTCGTGCCCCACATGATCGCCGACATCAGCGCCAGCACAGCCCCCACGTGGCCTGACTGTAGGCGCTCACGCCGGCGCCATGAGGGGCACGGTCCGGGGAGGTGGCAAGTGCTGCGTCCGTTCCCCCCGTCCGGCGCGCCGACCTCCCTCGACCCCTACCCAACCCGTAGCCTGCGGAGGTGAGGACAGTGAGCGCGCATCCGGATGCCTTTTCGCGGGCTGCGGACCGCGTGCGTGCGGCGCGCATCCGCCCGGAGTTTCGCGTCGACGAGGCTCCAGCACCCCAGCGCCTCGCCCCCTTCGCCCTGGCCCTCACCGTCGAATCCGCCTTCGAGGACCGTGATCCGGTGTCAGGGCGCTTCGTGCTCCTCCACGATCCTGACGGCGTTGATGAATGGGAAGGCACGTTCCGGGCCGTCGTGTTCGTCAGGGCTGCGCTCGAACCGGACCTCGTAGCCGACCCGATGCTCCACGATGTCGGCTGGAGTTGGCTCGTGGAGTCGCTCGCCGAGGCGGGCGCAGATGCCGTTCAGCTCGGCGGCACGGTGACGGCAACAGCCGGACAGTCGTTCGGATCCCTCGCCGACCGTCCACGAGACGGATTCGTCGAGATTCGAGCGTCTTGGACCCCGGAACAGGTGGGCCCTACTCCGGTGCACGACCTCATGGAACTCCATGTCGAAGCCTGGATCGAATTGCTGCGACATGCGACCGGCCTATTGCCGATAGCGCCGGGACTCTCGCACATGCATGCAGCGCAGGTCCACCCGGCACCCGTTCGCACTCAGGCATAACGTGACGAACCCACTCGAAGACGTGCCCGAGATCAAGGAGCACGAGTCACTGGATCAGGGTTCCCTCGCGCAGGTTGATCTCGAGCCATCGCTTTCGGAGCGGCTGCCCTTTGAGCCACGAGACGGGGTGCCGGACATCATCACGACCGTCGCCCAACTCGAGGCGTATGCGCAGCGACTCGCCGCCGGAACTGGCCCGATGGCCCTCGATGCCGAACGGGCGTCGGGCTACAAGTACAGCCAGCGTGCCTACCTCGTGCAGCTCCGCCGCGAGGGCGCGGGCATCGCACTCATCGACCCGATTCACCTCCCCGATCTCTCCGTCATCCAGGCAGCGACCGAAGGCGTCGAGTGGATCCTCCACGCAGCGACCCAGGATCTCGCCTGCCTCGCCGAGATCGGCCTTCGCCCGACAGTCCTGTTCGACACCGAACTCGCCGGCCGCCTCCTCGGCCGGGAGAAGGTCGGGCTCGCGGCGCTTGTCGCCGCAGAGCTCGGCGAGGTGCTCGAGAAGGGACACGGCTCCGCAGACTGGTCGCTTCGACCGCTGACTGCGAACCAGTTGCGATATGCCGCCCTCGACGTCGAATTGCTCATCGAGCTCCGTGACCGGATGCACGCCGAACTCGAGGCTGCCGGCAAGCTCGCGTGGGCGCATGAAGAATTCGCGGCGCTCGTCCATTTCACGCCGCGGCCGCGTGGCGACGATGCCTGGCGACGAACCTCCGGGATCCACCGACTGCGCAAGCCCCGTGCCCTCGCCGTCGTGCAATCGCTGTGGCTTGCTCGCGATGACGCGGCCCGACGCAGCGACATCGCGCCCGGTCGGATTCTTCCTGATGCCGCAATCGTGGCAGCCGCCACCGCACTCCCAGCAACAAGGGATGCCCTCGGCGCGCTCAAGGAGTTCAGCGGACGCGGGCAGCAGCGCCGACTGGCAGGTTGGTGGATAGCCGTCTCGCAGGCGATGGCGATGCCCGACGGTGAACTGCCCGACGTCAGCCCGCCTCCCGGTGGCCTGCCCGCTCCACGAAACTGGCCAGAGCGCAATCCGGAGGGCTTCGCACGCCTCGAGGCAGCGAAGGATGCGGTGGGGGTCATCCTTGCGCGCATTGACATGCCAGCCGAGAATCTCCTCACGCCAGATCTGCTTCGGCGGCTGTGCTGGGAACCGCCGGCGCCGGCAACCCGAGATGCGATCGAGGAGTTCCTCCGAGCCGGGGGTGCCCGTGAATGGCAGATAGGCCTCACCTCCGAAGCGCTCACCGTCGCCCTCTCGGTGGCCCCGTAGCGACGGTTGTTACTCACCGGTAATATGTGGTCGAACCACTCGACGACATAAGGGGACGGTCATGGCAGTCGCACGCGAGGTTGTGTTCGTCGATGGAGTTCGGACTCCGTTCGGCAAGGCCGGTGGCGCATACCGCGAGACTCGAGCCGATGACCTCGTCGTGAAAGCCATGCGCGAGCTGCTTCGCCGTAATCCGAACGTCCCACCAGCACGCATCGATGAGGTAGCGGTTGCCGCAACCACCCAGACGGGCGATCAGGGAATGACCATCGGCCGTTCCGCGGCCCTGCTTGCGGGCCTCCCCAGTTCAGTCCCGGGATATTCCATTGATCGCATGTGCGCAGGCGCCATGACCGCCGTGACGACCCTCTCGTCAGCCATCATGGCCGGGCAGATCGACCTGGCCCTCGCCGGTGGCGTCGAGCACATGACCCGTCACCCGATGGGCGAGGGCGTCGATCCGAATCCGAGATTCCTCGCCGAGCGGCTTGTCGACCCTGAGGCCCTGCTCATGGGCAAGACCGCCGAGAACCTCCACGACCGCTTCCCCGCCATCACCAAGGACCGGGCCGACGCCTACGCCGTCGGATCACAGGCGAAGACCGCGAAGGCGTATGCCGAGGGCCGCATTCAACTCGATCTCGTTCCGGTCGCCGTTCGCGACTCCGAGCAGGGTTGGGGCCTCGTCACCATCGACGAAGGTCCACGAGCCGACACCAACCTGGCTGGGCTCGCCGGTCTCAAGACCCCGTTTCGACCATATGGCCGTGTCACCGCTGGCAATAGCTCAGGGCTTACGGACGGCGCCACCGCTGCCCTCCTCGCCAGCGCCGATCTCGCTGCCGAACTGGGCCTGACCGCGAAGATGCGCATGGTTGGGTTCGCGTTCGCCGGCGTCGAGCCGGAGGTCATGGGTGTCGGTCCCGTCCCAAGCACCGAAAAAGCGCTTCGACGCGCCGGTCTCTCGATCACCGACATTGACCTGTTCGAGATCAATGAGGCGTTCGCCGTGCAGGTGCTTGCGTTTCTCGATCACTTCGGGATCGATGAGGA
>CALPZT020000101.1 GCA_943328365.2 Bifidobacterium breve
ACAGGCGGAGTGGTGCCCGGGACGCAGTACTCCCAGCCCCAGTGCAACGAGGCGAGCGCGCGCGGGTGGTGGGTGATTGTGAGCACGAGGAAGGGGACGGGGTTCTGCGGGAACGCGAACGAGCCGTCACGGCTGGTGAGCGATGCAGCCCGGGAGAGCTGCGGCAGGTACTCGCTGACGAACGCCTGTTCCTCTGCCCGCGGGACGGTGATCGACCGATGGGTCAGCGTGAATTCACGAACCTCGGGGGTGACGCCAAGCGGGAGCGGGGCAAGTGTCAGCCGCACGTCCTGCGGCCCGGATCCCGGGTCATCCCAGGCGAAAATCCCGTGGGCCGGGTCGCCGGTGAACCCGAACTGGCCGACACCGATCGCCTCTCCACCCGCCACGACCACCGGCGTGATGACCAAGCCCTCGTCGGTTGCGGCGATGTCGAGGTCGAGGGTTGCCGGGCTTGCCTCCACCGTGATCGGCTGCTGGCCCTTGCCGTCATAGATGAGCGCGAGCCCTGTTGAGCGTGCATCAGCGAGGAGTTCCCACAGGGCACGGCTCGGGAACGCGTCGAGATACAGCCACTGGGCGTCGTAGCGGAGGTATTGGCCGCGCGATGCGCTCAGCGCAAGGAGCGAGGTCAAGATGCGCAGGTGCTCCGGCTTGAAGTGGCCACGGGTGTAGCCGATACCCGTCCAGCTGAGCTGGCCACGAACCCACCGGCCCTGCTTGCCCATCGTCACCGGCCGGATGCCCAGCCGCTGCGCAGCATTCATCACCGGGGTCGAGTACTTGGTCTCGCGAGGGGCCGCGAGCAGGGAGAACTGCAGGCCGAGCGGGTCGAGGACCCGCTCAACCGGGGCGGCCTGCGCGAGCGGCTCGAGGGCCCGCCGCCACTGGGTGTCGGATGCACTCGGCTCCGGCCGACCGGCATCGCGCTGACTCACGATGAGTAGTGCCGCCACGTGCTTGCAGTTCCAGGCCATCGGGCAGGTGCAGGTACCGGAAACGCGATCCTCGGCCCTGCTCGCCGAAGGGGCGAATGAGATGACGACCGTGTACGGGGTTGCCCGATTGCCGTGCACGGTGCCGAACAGCTGGGTCCCGGCACCGAACCAGCGGACCTCTTCGACGTGGCCGTCGTTCGCGTAGCCGAGGCCCCGGTTGTATGTCTCGGCACCGACGACCCGAGCGATGTCGGCCGCATTCAATGCGTGCGACACAGACTGGCCCTCCCTCGCTCAGATGGCTGCCGCGCGGATTCGGTCCTCGGCCTCGGCCTCTGCAGCGCGGAGGGGAGTGACGCCTTCGGCTATCGCTCGGCGCAGGACACGCTCGGTCGTGTCGTAGACCCGTTCGACCCGCTCGCGTGCTCGGACGAGATCGCATCCGACGAGTTCCTCGGCGACCTGAATGACGCCGCCGCAGTTGACCATGAAGTCGGGGGCGAACAGGACGCCAGCCGCAGCTAGCTGGTCGGCGACCTCGGGCGCTGCGAGTTGGTTATTGGCCCCGCCGCATACGAGCGCCACCCTGAGCCGCGACGCGAGATCACTCGTGATCATGCCGCCGATGGCGTTCGGCGAGAGGATGTCGATGTCGCGGCCAAGCAGGTCTTCGAGGGAATCGGCCACCTCGATGCCAGGCGAAGCGGAGGCAACGGCGTCCAGTGTTGTCCTTGATGGTTCAACGACGGTGACTCGAGCTCCCTCGGCCCGAAGGTGCTCAACGAGACGGCCACCGACCTTGCCGGCCCCGACGACGCCGATGTGGCGGCCGGCGAGATCGGGTGTGCCCCAGATGTGATCGGCACTGGCCCTCATGCCCTGCCAGACGCCGACAGCCGTGAGGATGCCGCTATCGCCCACTCCGCCGCGCTCGGGGGAACGGCCGGTTGTCCATCGACAGGTCTCACCGATGACGTCCATGTCGGCCACGGTCATGCCGAGATCGCCGGCCGTGACGTAGCGTCCGCCAAGTGACTCAATGACGCGTCCGTAGGCATGCAGGAGCTCGGTCGACTTCATGCTTGGATCGGCGAGGATGACGGCCTTGCCGCCACCATGGTCAAGCCCCGCCAGGGCATTCTTGTAGGTCATCGCGCGGGAGAGGCGCAAGGCATCGTCTCTCGCCGCCCAGCCCGGCGAGGCGTTGCCGCCGTACGCGGAGATTCTCGTGCCGCCGAGAGCAGGGCCGAGGACGGTCGAATGGATGGCGATGACGACCCTGAGCCCGCTCGCGGCATCATGGGCGGTAATCACCTGCTCATGGCCCTCGAACCCGGACCAGGGATCATCGGAATTGGTGGATTCGTCGTTGCTCACGGCGGACGGCACGATGCCACACTAACCGGTTGGCCAGACACGTCCGTGGTGGCACAGTACGGTGATGCTTCTACGGCGCAGAGAGCTACGGCTTTCTCAAGTGGCCGCACCGGGGGCATGGTGAAGGCTTGGAGGATCGATGACGGCACGGGGACCGGAGTCTGACTACCTGCTCACTCCCTCGGAGGTGGCGGCCCTGTTTCGCGTCGATCCGAAGACCGTGAGCCGCTGGGCCAAGGCGGGGAAGCTCACGAGTATCCGCACCCTCGGTGGCCACCGCCGCTACCCGGCGAGCGCAGTTCACGCGCTGCTCGTAGCCCAGGGCCTGCAGCGTCCGACCGAGGTCGGATAGCCCGCGAAACATCAGTCCTTTGACTGCTGCCAGTCGAGGAACCCTTGCACCGCCGTGGGCAACGTCGGGTAGACCCGATCCTCGCCGATCCGATTGGCCACCCCGTGCCGTCGCAGGTCCTCGAGCACCTCGTGCTTCACCCGGACGAGCGCCACGATCACGCCTTCGTCATCGCAATGCCGGCGAATCCTCTCCAGCGCGTCGAGCCCGGTGATGTCGACCTCGACATTCGCCTCCATGTTGAGCAGCAGCCAACGTGGCCGCGGCTCGAGTGAATCGACGGCCGCCTCGACCCGTCGCCTGAAGTCGTCAGCGTTCGCGAAGAAGAGCGGCGAGTCGTAGCGGTAGACGAGCAGGCCGGGCACCTGTTCGGCACCCGGATAGTCATCGACGTCGTGCCAGCCCGCCACGCCGGGTGCCTGTCCGAGCACTGCAGCATGCGGCCGCGCGACCCTCGTGAGGAGTTCGATAATCGACAGGACGATCGCCGCGATGACTCCGTAGAGGATGTCGAAGGCGAGGACGGACGCCGCAGCGCCTACGGCCAGCGCAAATTCCCGGCGCCGAAATGACCAGAGCCGTCGAAACTCCGACACGTCGACAAGTCGGGTGGCGGCATAGATGACGAGGCCGCCGAGCGCTGCAACCGGAAAGCTCGCGAGGACACCAGGCAGGCCGATGAGCACCGTGAGCACACCGGCAGCCGCCACGAGCGAGGCGGCCTGGGTCCGAGCTCCGCTCGCCTCGCCGATCACCGCCCGGCTCGCACTCGAGCTCACCGGAAACCCGCTCACGGCAGCCGCTGCCAGATTGGAGGCACCGAGGGCAAGGAGCTCGCGATTGCTGTCGATGTGCTGGCGGTGACGGACCGCGAACATGCGAGCCGTGAGGAGGTTGTCGGTGTACGCCACGATGAACACGCCCATGGCCGGGAGGACAAGGGCAACGGCATCGGCAGTGGTGACGCCGGCCAGCCCGATCTCGGGTGGCCTCGAGTCGATTGCGCCCACCGTCGGGATCGCCAGCCCGCGCGAGCTGAGTACGGATGCGGCGACCGCTGCGAGCGCAACGACGATGAGCGGCATCGGCACGCGAGGGAATCTCGGCGTCAGGACGATGAGGAGCCCTGCCACCCCCACCCCCAAGACGACCGAGGGCCCCGACAGGCCGGATTCCTGCACGCTCGACCAGAAGGACCTCGCGTCGGTGATGAAGGAGTCGCCCGCGACGTCCAATCCGCTCACCTTGCCGATCTGGCTGGTGATCATGATGACGGCGACACCGGCCATGTACCCGACGAGTACGGGCTTGGAGAGCAGATCGCCGATGAACCCGAGCTTGAGCAGCCACGCGATGATGGCGCATGCACCGCAGAGGAGGGCAAGGAGCGCCGCGAGTGATGCGTAGCGCTGGGGGTCGCCTGCGGCGAGCGGGGCAATGATGGCGGCGGTCAGCAGCGCCGTCGAAGACTCGGGTCCGCTCGAGAGCAGACGCGAGGAGCCGAGGAGGAAGTAGACGACCATGGTGAGCGCGACGACCCATAGGCCCGTCTGTGACGGCAAGCCGGCGAGTGAGGAGTACGCCATCACCTGCGGCACTGAATAGGCGGTGACCGTGAGTCCCCCGATGACGTCGCCGCGCAGGGTCGTCGGTCGTGCGTGACGCAGGTCGGCGATCCCCGTCGACCACGTCATTGCTTCATTGTTCTCCGCTTACCCGGCTCGTTGCGCGCGCGAGAGCAACCGATCGAGCCCGAAATACACGAATCCAATGACGATGCCGAGCACCGCCACCGCAGCGATATTGATGAGCACCGACCCGTAGCCGTACTGCGCGACATTGATGAAGCCGTACGGGTAGGCCGAGATGGTCGCGCCCCTGACGAGTGTCAGCAGGGCCCAGGCAACCGGGATGACGAGTGCCGCGAAGACGGTCGACAATCGAAACTGGCCACGTGGGCCGAAGAGGAGGAACACGAGAATCGTCGCGATCGGGACGAGCGTGTGCTCGACGGTGTTCGTAACGTGCTCAAGGCCTTGGAGTTCGACGCCACCGGCGAGCACCGCCCAGTACACGAGCCCGGTCACCGTGATCATCACGAGTGCGTCCATGCGAAGGATCCTGAACAGCGAACCCGATCGGTCAGGGTTGCGCCAGAGCATCGCCATCACCACAGCCACGATGATGTTGCTCAGCACGGTGAAGTACGAGAGGAAGTCGAGGATTCGGCCAGGAGCCCCGGGCAGGCCGCTCTCGTTGAAGCCGAGAAGGGTCGGCACGGTCTGCGTCGACGGGTAGGTGCCGAGGGCGCTCAGGGCAAGGTTGAGTGCCATGCCGAACGCGGCCAGGATTGCCGTCGCGCCGAACGCCGCCCGGCCTCTCGTGGATACCTGTGCCGTGGTGTCGAGTGTCGTCGATTCGAGTGCCATGGCCGGAGTGTAGGCGTTCTTCACAGAACTCGAATACTTCTGGGATCGGACCTTCACACACGTGGGTGAGTATCTGGACATGACCGAAACCATTGAACCGACGAATGCAAGTCCCGACCCGATCCACCTGCCTTCCCAGGACCCAATTCAAACCCCGATGACCGAGGCGCCGTCCTCCGTCGCTCCCAAGCGAACCGGCCGAATGCTTCTTGCCGGCATCGCTGGTGCCGCGGCGCTCATTGCCGTTGCCGGAGTATCGGGGTACGCCATCGGCAATGCCGCCGACGACGGCAACCGAGGCGACGACGCTGGGGTCAGCCGTTTCGATGCGAATGGCGCACCCGGCAGCGACGATGGCATGCGCGGTGGACCCGACAGGATGCAGGGCGAGGCACGCGGTGACCACTCCGGCAAGCCGGGAGACGATCGCCGCGGCCACAGGCACCACGATGGCGACGGACCGGCACCCGAATCACCGTCCGAGCCGGAGCAGGTCGCTCCCGCCACGCCCAACCCCTAGATCGCAAGAGCCGAGAACCCGGAGACGAAACCCCGCCAACACCCCCGGTTGGCGGGGTTTCACCGCGTGAGTGAATGCCGCCGGCGCAGGTAGCTGGGGGCTGGTGTCACGACAGATGGGACCATAAACTCAACCGCTGCCGAGGCCGGCACATGACGGATATGAGAAAAGGGCACCGGTGAATCCAGCGACCTACCGAGCGAGATCCGCGGCCGCCTGCGTCGTCCCACTCTTGAGCTTCCTCGTTCTCGCACCTTCAGCCGAAGCCGCCGGTGTCACCCCGCGCGTCATCAACGGAACAGTCTCCCCCGCCTACGCGGCAGCGGCAGTCGCGATCGAGACTTCCGACAACACGTGCACCGCAGGTCTGTGGAAGCCGAGGGTCCTCATCACCGCTGCCCACTGCGTGAGCGAGGAGGGAAAGAAGGGCTCGGTCATTGCGCCGTCAGACCTGAGCGTCTACGCGCCCGGCGGCACTCGGCAGTCGGGGCCGGCATCCGTGAGCGTCACCGAGATCTTCGTTGATCCGCAATGGAGTGGGACCAAGAATGACATTGCCTTTCTCATCCTCAGCGCCCCGCTCGGCACTCCGATCATCACCCGCATGGCCACGCCAGCAGAGGTCGTGAGCCTCACGAGGGCTGGCGCG
>CALPZT020000102.1 GCA_943328365.2 Bifidobacterium breve
CCCGAGCGAGCCCTGGCTGGCGATCGTGGCGCCGTCCGCCAGCTCGTCGAGCAGGTCTACCTCGCCCTTCGCCATGACCCCGCGCTCCTCATCACCGCTGCCGCCTACCTTGAGCAGGTGCCCTCGCTCGAGGCCACGGCACGAGCCTTGTTCATCCACCCCAACACCGTTCGCTACCGACTGCGGCGAATCGCCGAGGTCACCGGCTGGAGCCCCACCGATCCCCGCGGCGCCTACGCCCTGCGGATCGGCCTCACCCTCGGCCGCCTCAACCCCCACCCCCACCCTCACTCCCACCCCCCGTCGTTTCGCCCGGATGCTGGGTGATGTGACCGATAATCTGGCGATTTGAGACATATCCTGAGCACTTCATCCGCTCGCTTACCGAAGGGTTCCCCGCGTTTCTTGTAGGGTTCCCACAAGAACCTCACTCGGACGTTGGCTGGCGCGGTACGACCGGCAGCCCCTTGCCCCGGGAAGGTTGACCCATGCTTGTTGTCGTCGCTCCGGGCCAAGGTGCCCAGTCCCCCGGTTTCCTCGCCCCATGGCTTGAGCTCGAGGGAGTGCGCGAACGCCTCGACTGGCTCTCCGCGGTGAGCGGTATCGACCTCGTCGCCCATGGCACCACCTCCGACGCTGAGACCATCCGCGATACCGCGATCGCCCAGCCCCTCATCGTGGGGGCGGGCCTCGTCACCCTCCTTTCGATCTTCCCGCACCCCGGATCCGGCTTCACGCAGGTCGCGGCCGGAGCCGGCCATTCGGTCGGCGAGATCACCGCCGCGGTAGGCGCCGGAGTTCTCAGCGCCGAGCAGGCAATGGTCTTCGTGCGCGAACGCGGCAGGGCCATGGCCGCTGCCGCAGCGGTGACGGCGACCGGCATGAGCGCCGTCCTCGGCGGCGACCCCGACGACATCGTCGCGCGAGCCGAGAAGTACGGCCTCACACCAGCGAACATGAACGGCGCCGGCCAGATCGTCGTCGCCGGCACGATGGAGCAGTTGGCTGCTTTTGCGGCTGACCCGCCCGAAGGTGCGCGCGTTCGCGCTCTCGAGGTCGCAGGCGCCTTCCACACCTCGCACATGGCGCCGGCAGCCGGCATCCTCGGTGGCTACGCGCGGTCGATCTCAACGCACGACCCTCGTCTTCGGCTCATCTCGAACGCCGACGGTCAGGTCATCCACGACGGGCGCGAGGTCCTCAAGCGCCTCGTCACCCAGGTGAGCAACCCGGTCCGGTGGGACCTCTGCATGCAGACAATGGGCGAACTCGGCGTCACCGCCGTCATCGAGATCCCGCCGGCAGGAACACTCACCGGCCTCATCAAGCGGGCTCTTCCCGGCGTCGAGACCCTCGCCCTCAAGTCGCCCGACGACCTTGACGCCGCCTGGGCGATGATCGCCGAGCACACGACCGCCTCCTCGATCGGCAGCCAGCCAACCTGGCGCCTGCTCATCGCACCCGCCAAGGGCACCTTCGCCCAGGTGCTCACGACTCCGGTCGGCGATTCGCTTCCCGTCGGCGCAATCGTCGGCACCATCGACACCCTGCGCGACAGCACGCCCGTCATCGCACCACACGGTGGCGTCGTGGTCGAGTGGCTCGTCCACGATGGCGACCCGGTCTCCCCCGGCCAGCCCATCGTTCGGCTGCACCCCGAATCCCAGGAGTCGATGGCATGACCGCCGCCATCCGCACCCCGCAGGGCGCCGAGTTCGCCCGCATCATGTCCGTTGGCGTGCACCGCCCCGAGCGCATCGTCACGAACGCCGAGATCTGCACCATGATCGACTCTTCGGATGAATGGATTCAGGAGCGCTCGGGCATCATCGAGCGTCGCTTCGCGGCCGAGGACGAATCAGTCGTCGACATGGCCGAATCCGCTGCTCGCAAGGCGATCGAGGCCGCTGGCATCGATCCGTCCGACGTCGGCATGGTTCTCGTCGCCACCGTGACCCACCCGTACCAAACACCGTCGGCATCGACCGAGGTCGCTGCACGAATCGGCGCAGTCAACGCTGCGGCGTTCGACATCTCCGCAGCCTGCGCCGGCTTCTGCTTCGGCGTCTCGCTCGCCAACGACATGGTTCGCAGCGGCAGTTCAACATACGTCGTCGTGATCGGCGTCGAGAAGCTCACCGACTGGATCGACCCCCACGATCGCAGCACGGCGTTCCTCTTCGCCGATGGCGCTGGAGCAGTCGTCATCGGCCCATCTGACGTTCCGGCGATCGGCCCGACCGTCTGGGGCGCCGATGGCGGGCAGAAGGACGCCATCAACATGTCGCAGTCCCTCATCGACTACCGCAACAACGGCGGACCAATCTTCCCGGTCATCACGATGCAGGGGCAGCAGGTCTTCAGGTGGGCCGTGGGCGAGATGGCCAAGGCCGCTCAGCGCGCGCTCGATGCGGCTGGAGTCGATGCGGCCGACCTCGATGCCTTCATCCCGCACCAGGCGAACAACCGAATCACCGATGCCATGGTGAAGGCGCTCAAGCTCCCGGCTCACGTACCGGTAGCCCGCGACATCATCACATCCGGCAATACCTCCGCCGCGTCAGTACCCCTGGCGATGGAGCGGATGCTTCGAAACGGCGAGGCGAAGAGCGGGAGCACAGCGCTGCTCATCGGCTTCGGGGCCGGCTTGGTGTTCGCTGCACAGGTTGTCACACTCCCCTAGCCGTAGGCTCTCCGCATCACTGCCCCTGCACCACCGCACCACGAAGGTCGCACGTCCATGAAGGTCGCACGTCCGCACCATTCACGAATCACTCCGTCATCTCACGCACACGAAAGGGAATCATGAGCCAGGACATTCTGGACGGCCTCGCCGTCATCGTTAACGAGGTTGCCGGCGTTCCGGTCGAGGACGTCCAGGCGGACAAGTCCTTCGTCGACGATCTTGACATCGACTCGCTGTCGATGGTCGAGGTCGTCATGGCAGCCGAGGACAAGTGGGGAGTGAAGATCCCCGACAGCGAGGTCAAGAACCTGAAGACCGTCGGCGACGCCGTCAACTTCATCGCCGCCAACTCCTGACGCATTCGGGCGGGGGGCACGCTGCAGCTGCTGCTCCCCGCCCGGCATCAGGAGCCCTTGGCATGAGAACACCCGACATTCCGCCAGCACTGCAGGAGAAGAAATGACCATTCAGGTTGTCGTCACTGGCCTCGGCATGACCACCCCTGTTGGTGGCAACGTCGAATCAAGTTGGCAGCAAGTGCTCGCCGGGCAGCCCGGCATCCGGGTTATCGACGAACCCTGGGTCGACGTCCAGCCTTCGAAAATCGCCGGAATCATGGCGGTTGATCCGTCCGAAGTCCTCGACCGGGTTGACGTTCGCAAGATGGACCGGTCCCAGCAGGCAGCTCTCATTGCCGCCCGAGAGGCGTGGGCTGACGCCGGTGCGCCCGAGATCGACCCCGACCGGCTCGGCGCGGTGGTCGCATCCGGCATTGGCGGCATCACCTCGCTCATGAACTCCTATGACACCCTGCTCGAGCGCGGCCCCTCCCGGATCTCCCCGCACATGGTCACGATGATCATGCCGAACGGGCCGGCCGCAATCGTCGGCCTTGAGGTCGGTGCCCGTGCCGGCGTGCACACCCCCGTGAGCGCATGCGCCTCCGGTGCCGAGGCCATTTCCTACGCTGCACGCATGATTCAGACCGGGCGCGCCGATGTCGTCATCGCCGGCGGCACCGAGGCATGCATCCACCCGATCACGATGGCCGGCTTCGCAGCCATGCGAGCCCTCTCCACCCGCAATGACGATCCGATGGCCGCCTCTCGTCCGTACGACCTCGGCCGCGACGGATTCGTCATGGGCGAGGGAGCCGGCATGCTCGTCCTCGAATCCGCCGAGTTCGCAGCCGCCCGAGGCGCCAAGATCTACGGCATCTACGCCGGCGCCGGGCTCACCTCCGACGGACATCACATCGCCCAGCCAGACCCGGAGGGTCGCGGCGCCGCGCGCGCGATTGGCTTCGCCCTAGAGGAAGCCGAGCTCACCCCCGCCGACATCGTCCACGTGAATGCCCACGCGACCTCGACACCTCAGGGCGATATCGCCGAGGCGACCGCAATCCGTCGCGCGCTCGGCTCCGATACCGATCGGGCAGTCGTCACCGGCACCAAGTCGATGACCGGCCACCTGCTCGGCGGAGCCGGCGCCATCGAATCGATCTTCACCCTTCTTGCCCTGCGAGACCGACTCGTCCCACCGACCGCCAACCTCCAGGACAAGGACCCAGCGGTCGATCTCGATATCGCAACCGGCGCGCCGCGGGCCTTGCCATCAGGCGACATCGCAGCCCTGAACAATTCATTCGGATTCGGCGGCCACGATGTCGCCCTTATCTTCAGGAGCGTCTGACATGACCGCTGCCCCCGCAGGCGCCACCGACCTTGACCCGCGCTCCCCCCGCGCCCGGCTCATGAACCTCTTCGACGGCGGCGAGTTCACGACCATCACCCCGGAGGACGACAGGGGCGTGCTCGCGGCAGTCGGCCGCGCAAACGGCACGAACATCGTCGCGTTCTGCACTGACCCGACCGTGCAGGGCGGGGCAATGGGTAACGAAGGCTGCCGAGCCATCATCACCGCATATGACCGCGCCTTCGCCGACTCCTCACCGGTCATCGGCCTGTGGCATTCGGGCGGGGCCCGCCTTCGCGAGGGAGTCCTCAGCCTCGACGGAGTCGGACGCGTCTTCGCAGCCATGACCCGGGCGTCAGGCAAGGTGCCGCAGATCTCCGTGGTGCTCGGCCCAGCAGCAGGCGGCGCTGCCTACGGTCCGGCACTCACCGACATCGTCATCATGGCGCCCGCGGGCCGAATCTTCGTCACCGGCCCGGAGGTCGTGAAGTCGGTCACCGGCGAGGACGTCAACATGGAAACCCTCGGAGGGTCAGAGCCGCACGGACGCCGCAGCGGCGTCGTCCACATCACCACCGATAGCGAGCAGGAAGCCCTCGATCGGGCTCGGAGCCTAGCCTCGCTCCTCGGCCATCAGGGCTCCCTCGACATCAACACAATCGCTGACGTCGACCTCGGGGCCCTCATGCCGGAGTCTGCACGACGTGCCTACGACGTCCACCCCATCGTTGAGGCGTTCGTCGACGAGGGCACCTTCGTCGAGTTGCACGAGCGCTGGGCCCCGAACATCGTCGTCGGCCTCGGCCGCCTCGGCGGGCGCACGACCGGCATCGTCGCGAACAACCCGATGCGACTCGGCGGATGCCTTGACTCCTCGAGCGCCGAGAAGGCAGCCCGTTTCGTCCGGATGTGCGATGCCTTTGCCGTGCCGCTCGTCGTGCTTGTCGATGTGCCCGGGTACCTGCCCGGCCTTGGGCAGGAGTGGGAGGGGGTTGTCCGTCGCGGCGCGAAGCTGCTCCATGCCTTCGCCGAGTGCGTCGTGCCTCGCGTCACCGTCGTCACCCGCAAGTCGTACGGCGGCGCCTACGTGGCGATGAACTCCTCCTCGCTTGGGGCAACGCGCGTCTTCGCCTGGCCCGATGCGGAAGTCGCCGTCATGGGCTCGGTCGCGGCAATCCGGATCCTGCACCGCCGGCGCCTTGCCGAGGTTCCGGAGGATGCGCGAGCCCAGGTCGAACTCGAGCTCGCTGCCGAGCACGAGGTCATCTCCGGTGGCATTGCTCGCGCTGTCGAGATCGGCGTGGTCGACGAGGTTGTCGACCCCAAGCTGACGCGGCGTGCCGTCGCCCTCGTCCTCCTCGATACCCCGGGCGTGCGCGGCCAGCACGGAAACATTCCGCTCTAGATCGTCCTTCGTCCACCGTCCACCGTCAATCGCGAAATCGACCGGTCAGACCACCTGCGGCAGCACCCGCACCGTGGAACCCTCGTGGGCGAACCGGAATGCCTCGAGTTCGGCGTCCCATGGGTCTCCGATCAGCCGGGAGATCGATTCGGTCAGCGGCACCCCGAGTTCCGTGGCCTGAGCAACGGCGGTTCGCAGCCGGTCTTCGGAGACGAGAACATCCCCATGCGGGCCGATGTCGGCTCGAAAGAGACCCAGGCTCGGCGTTGCGCTGAACCGCTCACCGGTCTTGCCGGGCACTGCGTCCTCGGTCACCTCGTGACGAACCGGGGTGAAGGCCAGCAGCGCGCTTGCCAGCCGGGCTCCGGTTCCGGTCGGGCCCTGCCACATGACCTCGGCACGCAGGGTGCCGGGCGCGATGGGCTGCTCATCCCAATCGATGGACACCTCGACACCGAGCACGCGCGCAAACG
>CALPZT020000103.1 GCA_943328365.2 Bifidobacterium breve
CAGGGCGAGCATCTCTCGCGCCCAGTTCACCGTCTCGACCTCGAGATCCTCGATTGGCACGACAGCGTTCACCAGCCCCCAGTCGAATGCCTGCTCGGCGCCGTACTGACGGCACAGGTACCAGACCTCGCGGGCCCGCTTCTGGCCGATGATGCGCGCGAGCAGGCCCGAGCCGTAGCCGCCGTCGAAGGATCCGACCTTCGGCCCCGTCTGCCCGAAGCGGGCATTGTCTGCAGCGATCGACAGGTCGCAGACGACGTGGAGCACATGGCCCCCGCCGATCGCGTAGCCGGCGATCATCGCAATGATCGGCTTCGGGGTGCGGCGAATCTGAATCTGCAGATCAAGGACGTTCAGTCGCCCGATGCCGCGCTCGGCGATCGCATCATCGCCGATGTACCCATCATTGCCCCGGATCACCTGATCGCCGCCCGAGCAGAAGGCCCAGTCGCCCTGCCCGGTGAGGATGATGACGCCGACGCTGTCATCATCGCGTGCACGGTTGAGGGCGTCCTGCAGTTCGAAGAGGGTCTGCGGGCGGAAGGCATTGCGCTTCTCCGGCCGGTTGATCGTGATCTTCGCGATCCCCGCATCGGCGCCGGTCGACCGCTCGAAGCGGATGTCGCGGAAGTCGCCGAGGCTCTCCCATTCGCATCCCGGCCTCATCGAGGAGTGCGCAGGATTCTCGATCGCGGGCGAGCCCTGCGGAACGACGGGTGGCAGCGGGTAGCGGGTCCGGGTGTCCATGCGAGGAACGCTATCGCGACTACGCTCGACTCGATGCGCCCACTTCGTCGTACGCCGGTACCGCCCGGCCCTGCCGGTCTCGCCGCGCTCATCGGCCCGGTCATGGCGGCCCTCGACGGCAGCGGCCCTGCCGTGGCACCCGTGCCCGTCACGTCCGCCATCGTCTCGGACGACTACGTCGCGAGCATCCTGCGCGCCGTTCGGCCCGATGACCCAAGCGTTCCCCTCGAGTCCGACGAGGTCGCCGTCGTCCTCGCCACCTCGGGCTCGACCGGGGCACCCCGCGGCGTCCTCCTCACCGCAGCCGGCCTGCAGTCGCTCAACGAATCGGTGAACGGCCCCGGCGCCTCCCCTCAGTGGATCGCCGCGCTGCCCATGTCATCGATGGGCGGGTTCAATGTCCTCATCCGCGCACTCGACGCCGGCCGCGAGCCCATCGCCCTCGATAGTCTCGGCGGTGCTGAGCCCTTCACACCCATTGACTTCCAGCGGACGGTTCATCGCGCGGCTGCTTCGTCCTCGGACATCCGGGTGTCGCTCGTCGCCGCGCAGGTCCGGCGGTTGCTTGCGGACAGCGATGGCGTCGATGCCCTCCTTGGCTGCTCCCAGGTGCTCGTGGGCGCCGGCCCGCTCCCGGCAGCCCTGCTCGAGACGGCCACTGCCCACGGCATCCGCCTCACCCGCACGTACGGTGCGACAGAGACCTCCGGGGGGTGCGTATTCGACGGCGAGCCCCTCCCCGGAGTGAGCATCACGATCGACGAGGGTGCCGAGGGCTCCGCCGGGGAGGTGCTGCTCAGCGGGCCGATGCTCGCCCTCGGCTACCGCATGGACCCTGCGTCGACCGCCGCCCGATTCACCCCGTTGGGCTACCGAACAGGCGATCTCGGAACTGTTGACGACGACCGGCTGACGTTGCAGGGCCGCATCGACGATGTCGTCGTCGTGAACGGGGTGAACGTCGCCCTCGGGGCGATCGAGCGCGTCGTCGAGACTCTCCCTGGTATCGAGTCATGCGCCGCCCTCGCAGTGCCCCTCGGCGAGGCAGAGGTCGAGATCGTGCTGCTCGTCCTCGGATCCGACCCGACCCCCAGCCTGCGCGATGACATCAGCGCCGCAGTGCAGGCCGCGCTCGGCAGGCCAGCCGTGCCGCGTAGGGTCGCCGTCGTGCCCGAGTTCCCATACCTGCCCAATCGCAAGCTCGATCGGGCTGCGCTGCGCGCCCTCGCCACCGAGCCGGGGCATGTCGCATGGCTTCCCTGAGCCAGTGGGTGGGCGGCGCCCGCCCTCGAACCCTGCCGACTGCAGTCGCCTCGGTGGCGGTCGGTACCGGCTTGGCGGTCAATAGCTCCTCGCTCATGCCGGTCCGGGCGCTCCTCGCACTCCTCGTCGCGATCGCGCTGCAGGTCGGCGTCAACTATGCGAACGACTACAGCGACGGCATCAAGGGCACTGATGAGGCGCGGGTCGGCCCCGTCCGCCTCGTGGGCCAGCGGCTCGCGACCCCCGCATCCGTCCGGCTCGCGGCCTTCATGTCCTTCGCTGTCGCGGCCATTCTCGGCGTCATCCTCGTCGGCCTCGTCGGGCAATGGTGGCTCCTCCTCGTCGGAGTCGCCTCCGTCGCCGCCGCCTGGCTCTACACGGGCGGCCCGTCGCCCTACGGCTACTTCGGCCTCGGCGAGGTCTTCGTCTTCGTGTTCTTCGGTCTCGTGCCGGTTGTCGGAACCTTCTACGTGCAGTCGCTCACGGTGACGGCCTCGTCCGTTATTGCCGCTGTCGCAGTCGGCCTGCTCGCCTGCGCCGTCCTCGTCACGAACAACCTGCGCGATATCCCGACCGACACGACCTCCGGGAAGCGAACCCTCGCGGTTCGCCTCGGCGACCCTCGGACGCGGCTTCTCTATCTCACCCTTGTCATCGGGGCCGGGTTCGCGACCGTTGCCGTCGCAGCACTTCTCTCATGGTGGCTGCTCATCGTGCTGCTCGCCTTCGGCCTCGCGATTTCACCCGTGCGGCGAGTTCGCGGCGGGGCGACCGGCCCCGCCCTCGTGCCGGCCCTGAAGGAGACCGGGTTGCTCGTTCTTGGCTACGGCCTAGCGCTGGCTGCCGGGCTGTGCCTCGTCTGAGTCGTCGTCCTCGGCACGCGTCGAGGCATCGATGCGCGCATTGAGCCGCGAGAAGAAGCCGCTCACCCCGACACTCACCTCGTCTCGCTGACGATTGAGCGCGAAGATGCTGATGGCCCCTGAGATGAGGATCGCGAGTGTGACCGACCACAGGCCCCGAAGTGGCGTGACGAGCGAGAGAAGTGCCCAGACGCCGGCGAAGATGAGCAGCCGCAGCGCGGTGTAGGCGAGGACCGCGATCCAACGGGGTTTCTCGGTGGTCATGGGCCCACGGTATCTGCCATGGTCGCGAGCGCGCGCCGTGGCTCCGTCACGTTACTCTGGTCACTTGGAGGTGGCTGATGCTGCGCGTGCTCGGGATCCTGGTGCTCATCGCACTGTATGTCTCGTTCATCGTCGATGTCGTGCGCACCCCGCGTGCCGATGTCCGTGCCCTGCCGAAGCTGCTCTGGCTCGTCATCGTCGTCATCCTGCCGATCCTCGGCGGAATCCTGTGGTTCTTCTTTGGACGTACCCGGCCCGCACCCGGGTCGCGATGGGGCCGGCGCCGGCGGCCCGTGGCCCCGGACGACGACCCGCGGTTCCTCAAGCAGCTCGACGAGGACGCCTGGCGCCGCCGAATGCGCGAACGAAGGGGCGAGGCCTAACCCTCCCCTCCCAGTCATTTCGTCCAGCATCCGGCTGAACTGACCTCAAAACTGGTCAGATGGCAGGCGAAGTGGTCATGCCATCCACGTCGGCCCTGTGGATAACCGTTTGGTGTTCCAAAGGTTTTCCGGCAGCCTGCCGCCATGACCATGCACCTCTCAGACTCCCTGCATGCGGCGCGCGATGAATTGCACGCCCGGGCGTCGCTCCAAGGCGGCGCCTTTCGTCGCTCCGATCTCCCGGGCTGGGGGATGGACGATGCCACCCTGCGAGCCCTCATCCGCCGCCGGTTAGCCCTGCGTCTCAGGCATGGGATCTACGCCGACGTGTCGGTGCTCGACGCAGCCCGTGCCGACGAGGCGCGTATGCATATGCTCGACCTGTCAGCAGCGATCCTCAGCCTTGACCACCCGGCCTACGCCTTCGGCCAGTCGGCAGCCGTCCTGCACGGATTGCCCTTGCCCCACCGGGTACCGCGCAACCTCTCGCTCGTCAGACCGCTTCGAAGCGATTTGCGGGCGCTGCGCCGATCGAGCGCGCATGCAATCACCCTGCCGAACCTCACCGTCATCACGCATGACATCGAGCCTGCGACCACTGCTCGCCTCGATGGGCTTCCGGTGGTGGCTCGGCATCTCGCTGCGGTGTCGACCGCTGCCCAACTCCCCCTCGACTGGGCGGTCGGTGTCCTCGACTCTGTGCTGTGGGGAGAACCCGAGGCCATGGAGTTGCTGCGCGCGATCCTCGCCGAATGGCCATTCCTCCGCGGGTCCGGCACGGTTCGGCGGGCGCTCGAGCTCGCACGGCCAGGCGCGCAGACGATCCTCGAGTCACTTTCGCGTGTGCGCCTGTGTCGTGCGGGTCTGCCGGAGCCACGGCTGCAGGTGGCGATCTATGACGAGGACGGACTCATCGGCTACGTGGACATGCTGTGGGACGACCTAGGTGTGGTTGGCGAGGCCGACGGCGCGTTGAAGTACGGCGATCAGCAGGTCATCTACAAGGAGAAGGTCCGAGAGGATCGAATCCGCGGCAAGGGTCTGCAGGTCGTGCGCTGGGGTTGGGATGACATGAATCATCGGGTTGACCGAGTTGCCGAGCAGATTTGGCGAGCAGCGCGCCGAACGGCGTAAGACGTCCGTCGGTGACTGGATGGCATGACCAGAAAACTGGTCAACTGACCAAAATTCTGGCCGGTTCAACCGGATGCTGGACGAAACGACGGGGCTAGACGCCGGCGTAGGAATGGAGGCTGTTCACGAAGAAGTTCACCCCGAAGTAGTTCACGAGGAATGCCAGCCATCCGATGATCACGATCCATGACGCCTTGCTCCCCCGCCACCCGGCGGTCGAGCGCGCATGCAGGTACGCCGCGAAGATGACCCACGTGATGAACGCCCAGGTCTCCTTCGGATCCCAGCCCCAGTAGCGTCCCCACGCATTCTCGGCCCAGATTGCGCCTGCGACGACGGCAAAGGTCCACAGCGGGAAGCTGAATGCCACGACCCGGTTCGTGAACGCCTCGAGCCGCTCGACACTCGGCACGCGGGCGAGCACTCCGTCCGAGCTACCGGTGCGCGACATCGCGCGCCGCTCGAGCCCGCCCTTGAGCAGGCCGAGCCCCGCAGCGGCCGCGGCAATCGTGAAGGCCCCGGAGCAGATGACCGCAGCCGACACGTGAATGACGAGCCAGTACGACTTCAAGGCCGGAACGAGCTGCGCAGCCTCGGTGTACAGAACCGTGACCGCCATGCCGAGGGTGAGGAGCACCGGGATGACAATGAACAGCCCGAGCCAGCGCACATCGGTGCGCAATGAGAGGAACAAGAACACCGCGAGCGTGGCAAGGGCCGCCGTGATCGAGAACTCGTACATGTTGCCCCAGGGCACCCGGCCGGCCCACAGGCCGCGCATGACGACCCCGGCGAGGAGCAGTGCAAAAGACAGCCAGGTGAGCGACATGGCGATGTTCGCCGAGCGGCGGCCTGCCTCGGCCGGCTCGCCCGCCGACACAGTGCGCGTGAGGATGGCAGTCGAGCCCTGGCCAACTATCACGTCAGCTGGCGCCACGACTGTCGAAGCCCGGCGCCGACCCGCGGCGAACGAGATCGCAAAGGCGACCATCGCGATGGTCAGGGTGATCATCGCCGCGTAGATCGCCGCATTGCTCGCCTGCGCTAATGCCTCTGTCGTCACATCTGCTCCTTTGAATGCGCTCGGCTCTTCACAGTCAATTCGTCGTTCGTGATCGCCCCCACGAGGGCACCAATGTCGTCGGTCAAGGCTCCGAGGTCTATGTCGTCAAGGCTAGACGACCTGGTGATCCCAGCCACTTGAAGAACGGTAGCCGCTCCGGTCGTCGAATCCCCGGTCGGGGAGATTGCCTTGACCCAGATTCGGCGACGCCGCACGAACAGCGAGAGCATGAGTCCGATGATCGCGAGGGTCGCCGAGACGAGGGCCGCCTCCTTGCCGGGGTCATAGGCGATCTGGAACGAGGCCCAGCGGTCGATCCCGGTGAACATCATCGAGCCCGTGCCGTCTGGCCACTCCCACACCTGACCGGGGCGCTGGGTTGCGAGGCCGATCTGGGTC
>CALPZT020000104.1 GCA_943328365.2 Bifidobacterium breve
AACTCCCCGGAGTCGACGACGCAGAAGCCGTTCACGTGCAGGTGGAATGGGTGATTCTCTGCACGCCCGCTCGTGGCGAGGGTGTCGGTGTTCTTGATGATCCATTCCTCCGTCGTGCCGACCGTAGCCGTGATGACGTTTTCCATGGTGATGTTCTGATAGGGCACGCCGTCGAACCAGAAATCCGGCGGGGGCGGAGTGTTCGTCGTTGAGCCCAAGGTCAGCACCCGCTGCCTCGCGACCGGAGCGTCAAGATGGGCAGGCTTCGCAGCCATGACCTCCGGCAGCGTGACTGGTGCACTGCGAGGCCCGCTGACCGTCACCGACGCGAGGGTTGCCTCTGGCCACGGCCAGACCGGACCTTGAGTGAATGCCTCGGTGATGAGGATGGTCTCAACCAGCTTTGCCGGAGCAGTCACGAGGACGCCGAGCCTCTTGCCTGGCGGCATGAAGAGTGTGTCAGGGGTCCAGGTCCGCCAGGTCGGGACGCCGTCCTCCTCGATGACCTGAAACGATGCCCCCGGAATGCGCAGCTTCCAATAGGCACCCGCGGATGTGTTCGCGATCTGCCAGAACTGCGTCTCGTCGGGCCGCATGTCGATGTTCGGCTGATAGGCACCGTTGACCAGGGTCACCATCTGGCCAATGGTGGCTTTCGACGGGGGGACGAAGGTCTGCTGCGCTCCGAGGTTCGTGATGCCGATGTTGCGAATGTTGAGGAATCGGCGACGAAGTGGAGCCACCTGTGGGTAGTCGGCGGCACCCCCCTCGATCACGATGAGGCCGGCGAGCCCTGAGTACACCTGCGCGTACACGTATCCGTGACGATGCGGGTGGTACCAGTACAGCCCGGACGGATGATCCTTGGGAATGTCGACTCGGTATCGAAAGTCGTAGCCCGGCGGGATGTCGAGGAAGACGTTGTCCTGGTGGCCGCGCGGCGAGACATGGAGTCCGTGGAAGTGCAGGTTCGAGGGGGTGCTGAGGCGATTCTGCAAGGTCAGGTCAAGTCGATCGCCCGGACGGACCACCATGGTGGGGCCGGCAAAGGCTCCGTTGTAGCTCGAGACTCCGGCGAGAGGGTTGCCCGCCACCTGCGCTGTGCCCGCCTGCATGGTCAAGGTCCCGGTGAGGACCCCTTTCGAGCTGCGCCAGATCGAACCGGTTGACGAGGCCGGCTGGCGTCGGTTGGCGGCGGCGAACACGGCTGAGCTGCTGCCGCCTGCGATGCCGAGCCCCGCTGCGGCCACGGCTGAGGCCCCGAGAAGGCGTCTACGTGAGATGGTCATCGACAGAGAGTAACGGGCCCGACTCGGGTTGCGATGGTGAAATCGCGTCCTCGAGTCGAACCCGTTCGAATCTGCGCTACGGCTGGCGCTTGCCCAGGCTGGCGCCGGCGTAACCGGTCAGCAGCGGCAGCGATGAGGGGCTGAATCCGCTCGGGCACCTGCTCGTGACGAGCTCGTAGTACGCGGAGCCGCCAGGGAATCTCGCCGTCGGCTCGAAGAACTCCGCGTAGCACGCTGGATCGCAGTAGAAGATCGCGACCGGGCCGGAGATCGACTTCACGGATTGGTCGCTTTGGATAACCTGCTGGTTGCGCAGGTTTCCCTGCATGACGTAGCACGTCGTGCCGGATGCTTCGACGCTGGTGGAGCTCGTGATGGTCATCGCCACCTTGGCTCCGGTGATGACGTTGCCCTGGCTGTCCTTGCGGCCGGTCCAGCTGTCTCGTGATGTATTGACGACCTGGTTCGTGAAGCAGTTGAGGATGTCCCACTTGGCGGCGGTGAGGACGTTGTAGAAGTACTTGCCGCTCGCATCGCGCATGCCACGGCAAGCATCCAACTGCGCCTCGACGCTGTTTGCGGGGCGGAACCAGCCGAGGGCCTTGATCGGATTGCCGTCATTTGCGATGCCGATGGGCGACTTCACGTCCTCGACGACCTTCTCGCCGAGTGAGTTGATGAGGCAGGTGGGCGCGATGTGATAGTGGTAATCGTCTCCGCGGCCCGCATGGCCTCCGCAGGTATCGAGTTCACCGCTGTCGAGCGTGTGCTGCTGGAGCGCGGCCTGCGTCCAGGGGCTGAAGAGCGGAACTCCGTCGACGGCGACACCGATCGCGCCGGCGCCCGGAACGGTCGGTGATGCGGCCCCCGGGCTTCGCGGAAATGAGAATTGGTAGCTGTGCGGTCGCGGATACTGCTGATTGGTGGCGGTGATGCCGACCATGGTCGTGAACGCAGTGCCGGGCAAGCCGTTCGAGCTGAAGGTCACGAAGTCATTCGTGCACTTCAGGTTGGTCACCTGCTTGGTGTACGTCGCGGCCGAGCACAGGGCGTCGACGACCGGGGTGACTGTCGTGCCGACCCAGACAAGCTTTCCCTTCACCTTCTTGCAGGTGAATGTGCCACTCTTCGTGCCGGCCTTCTTGCAGGCGGCACCGGCGACAGGCGCGGTGATCTTCGACGCCTCGGCGCTCCGCGCGGCTGGCTGATGGTCCTCGTGGGCCCACGCTGCTGGCATGGGTGCCGCCACGATCGTGAGACACAGTGCACCTGCGAACAGCCGAGCGGATCGCGATAGCGACGCCATGGGTGAATCCCTCCGGGTAATGCTGCCTGGTCGTTCGTATGGTGACGTCACGTAGTGCCCTGCGGGTGCCCCTCCGAATGAGCAACGTGGCGAGGGGGTGAGCGTCGCGAGCATACAGCGCAAGCGTGGTTGCGCCATGGGTGCCAAGCGCCGCGAAACCGGGCGAAGAGACGGGTCAAGGAACCGGGCGCTGAGACCCCAGCGCACCTGAAGGCAATCGATTGAAGCCTCCCGCGACTGGCGTGGTTGAGGCCCTTGGCTCGCATTGCAGGGTCCCGGCCATTGCCAAATTCAGGAGAATTGATTGCGCCGCAGAGAGATTGCGACCAGTCACCCAGATGAGGCCGTTGAACGCGTCCACCGACGCAGGGCACGGGGGAGCAGTCGAACATGTCGGGTCGCTTCGGTGGCCATCGCCCACCGCTCCGCGGATTGCCGCGACTCGCCGAATTGGGGAGTTTAGGGAAATCCCTCAACGGATTGCCCCGATCATCGCGTGCGCTGGAAGACGGGCGCGGCGCTCGCTGGTTCAACGACTCGAAGGGACTTGGCTTCATCGCCCGCGATGATCAAGGCGAAGACCTCTTCGCCCACGTCTCGGCCATCAACATGAAGGGCGTCGAGACCCTCAAGGAAGGTCCGAAGGTTCAGTTCGACGTGACCGAGGAGCCGAAGGGCAAGCAGGCGTCCAATATCCAAGCCGGGCAGCAAGCATCCGGTCGCACGAGCCTTCGGTCGGCTGGCGCAGGACCGAAGGCACGGGTGTGATCAGCGCCCTCCCCGGAACAGGCTTCGCCAGTTCCACTTGAACGGGTTCCACGAGCCGTTTCTGAAGCCGCGTGGCTGTGCGACGGCAGATTCGCCAGATGAGGAAGAGGAACTGAGCCCCCAACTCCCCGAGTTTTCCGACATTGGCGCTTGGTTGCCCCGGACGCGTGGCTGGCGGTGGTAGCCGATGCCGCCAATGTGTCCCTGTTGGCCCTCAATGCCTTGGATCCTCCTGAGGAGTGAGCCGCTCTTTCGCCGCCGGTTTCCGTATGAATCCCGGCTGAACCCGCTCTCCTGCGAGTCCGAGCGAACGCGCCCATTGAATCCGTCACCACCGGCTGGCCCGGCACCAAACGCGGACTCAGGGTCCAAATCCTGATCGAGTGGCGGTTGCGATGGCTGACGCAGGAATCCATCGTCGCGCGAGGCGACGCTGGCTCCGCGGCTGATGTTGTCGTCGGCGTCGTAGTAGGGGTCCTCGGCTGCTTCGAGGTGCCGGAGGTTGAGGCGACCGCCTCCTCGGTTCGACCCCTGCGCTTCCTCGTTGAGGTAGTCGTAGCTGGACATCCGACGAGTCTATGGATGCAGGCGGTGATGGCAATCCCTTTTAGGGACGGAAGCCAGCGACTGCTTCGATGGCACGCCGGCGCTGGCTTTATTGCGGCCACCCCACGGTACCTGCTCCTCCATGAAGCGACACGGCCACAAGTGTCTTCGCGTCGGTTGGATTACGACGACCGCGTTCGGCGCTCGAGCGCGATTGATCGGGGTGCGCAATGTCATCCCCGAGGTTCGGGAGGACCTCGAGGACGACCCTCGATATTGACGATCGCATCCTGGAAATTGCACGGGCGTCGTCCCGTGCGCAGGGGCGCTCCTTGGGCTCAATCGTCTCCGAATTGGCACGCCGCGGTCTCGCGGAACGGCACTGGACCTCCGCTCAAATGGGGCTTCCGACATTCGATGTGCGACCCGATTCGCGGCCGATCACGCTGGAGATGATCCGCGAGGCGATGGCCGAGGCCTGAAGCGCCTCCTCGCCCTAGCCAACCGCCTTGGGGCGCAGGCCCAGTTGGTCGGGTCGAGCGTGCCGACTGTCGAACCGCCGGATTGATAGGGCCGGGTGGTCTACAGTTTTCGCCATGCTGACGCGTCGTCAGGTGCTCATCGGTGGTGCTGTCACCGCCGGTGGCCTGATGCTTGGGGGATGCTCCTCGACTTCGTCTCTGCTCTCGCCCCGGCTGTCGGTCCGTTTCCCCAAGCCGCTCACCGTTGGCGGGACGATCGGGGTGTGCGCGCCGTCGGCCGGTGTGCCCAAGGCGGACGAGGACCGCTATGACTTCGCCATCCGCTACCTCAGGGACCTCGGCTACGTCGTCGTGACCCGCGGCACCATCATCACCGATGACATCGTGAGCGGCCCTGCGCAGCAGCGCGCTGCTGACCTTCAAGAACTCCTGCTCGACCCCGGCATCGATGCCGTGCTGCCGCCATGGGGCGGAGAGTTGCTCATCGACATCCTGCCGTTCATCGATTGGGATGCCCTTCGTTCGGCTCCGCCCACCTGGCTCATCGGCTACTCAGATCTCAGCACCTTTCAGGTGCCGTACCTCATTCGCACGGGCACCGCGTCGATCGACGGCAGCAATCTGCTCGAGACTCCAATGCGACCTCCCGGTCCTGGGCTGGCGTGGTGGCCTGATGTGGCGTCGTTGTCGCCGGGGCAGTCCTTCACCCAGGAGTCGACTCCGCGGTATCAGTTGAGCGACGTCGACTGGGCCGCGACGCCGAATGCGACGTCCTTCAACCTTGACACCGCCTCCCGGTGGAAGATCCTCGGGCATGAGGATGACCCCACCTTCGTCCTCAACGTCAGCGGACGCATCGTCGCGGGCACCATCGATGTCCTCGCCCCCATCGCCTGCACCCCGAACGGCGACGTCCCGGGATTCGCCGCCTCGGTCCGCCCGGACAGGCTCCTCATCGCCCTGGACGCCGCGGACTTCAACACGGCGCAGTTCGCCCGCTCCCTGTGGGACCTGCGCGCGGCCGGGTGGTTCGACGATGCCGCTGGCATTGTCATCGGCCGCACGGCTGGTGAGATCGTCAGCGGATATACCGTGCGGGATGCGGCCGACGACGTGCTTGGCGATCTCAACGTGCCGGTCGTCTACGACGCCGACATCGGCCACCTTCCGCCGCAGATGGCGTGGGTGCAGGGTGCGGCAGCGACGCTGAGGGTCAGCGATGGGGTTGGTCAACTCACGCAAACCCTGGCCTGATCCGGAAGCGCCATTGACTTCCGGTCCTGCGGGCACCGCCTCATGCACGACAGAGAATGCATGACAAGGGTTCATGCACCATTTATGTGGCATCAGGGGTGCAGGTCAGCGACTGCTTGCTCCTGGCGAAGTTCCCGCACCGATCCGACCAGTGGGACGTCATGGCCTGGGAGGCGACATCTCTCGACCTCGCCGCGAACTGCGGAATCGACGTGCCTGCCCATGAACTCGTGCGAATCGACGAACGCAGCGTTCTGCTGCTCGAGCGCTTCGACCGCGACGAAGTCGATCGGATCCCGTAGGTGAGCGGCATGACGCTGCTCGGCAAACGCGATGGAGACAACGCTGACTACCTCGAGGTGGCCGAGCCCGGGCTTCTGCTCGACACGAACGGCGAGTGACTCATTCGCTGTAGGGTCATGAAGATCTCGGTGCATCGGGCGG
>CALPZT020000105.1 GCA_943328365.2 Bifidobacterium breve
AGGACGACCGACACGAGGATGAGGACGCCGAGGATCCTCGTCAGCAGTCCGGTGTCAGCGAAGCGAAACAGGAGCGCGGTGAACGCAAATCCGACGAGCACTCCGGGGATCAGCCGCCGTATGAGGCCCCAGTCAGCATGCTGCCGGTACAGCGCGAGACCGAAGAGATCGCCGAGCACAAGGAGTGGAACCGCAAACCCAGCGGCCACTGTCGGCGTGAGCGCTGCCGCCAGCACCGGGCCAGCAAGCATCCCGGAGACCGGCATCGCAGTCTTCGAGAACCCCATGAGGAACACCGCGACAGCGACACTCACGACGAGAACGGGCGACCAGGCCTCGGGCATCGCTTGCTCCCGCAGCCGAAACGAACCTAGGCCTTCGTCATGATCTCCCGCATGAGCCGGGCAGTTGCCGAGGGAGTCTTGCCGACCCTGACTCCGACCGCCTCGAGAGCCTCCTGCTTGCCGGCTGCCGTGCCGGCTCCGCCGGAGACGATCGCACCGGCATGACCCATGGTCTTGCCCTCGGGTGCGGTGAATCCTGCAACGTAGCCCACGACCGGCTTGGTGACGTTGTCCTTGATGAACGCGGCCGCCCGCTCCTCGGCGTCTCCGCCGATCTCGCCGATCATGACGATGGCGTCGGTATCGGGGTCGGCCTCGAAGGCTGCGAGGCAGTCGATATGCGTCGTGCCGATGATCGGATCGCCTCCGATGCCGACGGCCGTAGAGAAGCCGAAGTCGCGGAGCTCGTACATCATCTGATAGGTCAGGGTGCCCGACTTGGAGACGAGGCCGATGCGCCCGGGGGGCGTGATGTCGGACGGGATGATGCCGGCGTTCGACTGCCCGGGCGAGATGATGCCGGGGCAGTTCGGCCCGATGAGCCGGGTCGCGCCGGAGTTCTGCGAATACTGGAAGAACTGCGCGGTGTCGTGGACCGGGATGCCCTCGGTGATGACCACCGCGAGTTCGATCCGGGCATCGATGGCCTCGATGACCGCGGCCTTCGCGAAGCGCGGCGGCACGAACACGACCGTGACATTCGCACCGGTCGCCGCCATGGCATCCTGCACTGAGTCATAGATCGGGATGCCATCGACATCCTGACCGGCCTTGCCGGGCGTGACACCGGCGACGACCTGCGCGCCGGACGCAACCATGCGGCGAGTGTGCTTCGTGCCCTCGCCGCCGGTCATGCCCTGAACGAGAATGCGTGAGTTCTTGTCGAGCCAGATAGCCATTGCGCGCGCCCTTACTTTCCGGCCTTGCGAGCGGCGGCCAGTTGGGCCACCCGCCGCGCGGCATCATCCATGGTGTCGACGATCTCAATGAGCGGATGATTGGCATCCGTGAGGATTCTTCGTCCCTCGATCGCGTTGTTGCCGTCGATCCGGGCAACGATTGGCTTCGTGAGCTCGGCGCCATTCGCCGACAGCATCTCGAGGGCCTGCAGAATGCCGTTCGCGACGGCATCGCATGAGGTGATGCCGCCGAAGACGTTCACGAGGACCGCCTCGACCTCGGGGTCATTCAGGACGATATCGAGGCCATTCGCCATGATGGTCGCGCTCGCGCCGCCACCAATATCAAGGAAGTTCGCCGGCTTGATGCCACCGAACTCCTCGCCTGCGTATGCGACGACGTCAAGGGTGCTCATGACGAGCCCAGCGCCATTGCCGATGATCCCGACCTCGCCCTGGAGCTTCACGTAGTTGAGGTCGAACTCCTTCGCGCGGAGCTCGATCGGGTCGGTGCCCTCGCGATCGACGAAATCGGCGTGCGATGAGTGGCGGTAGCCGGCGTTGTCGTCGAGGGTCACCTTGCCGTCGAGCGCGAGCACGCGGCCGTCAGGAGTGAGGACGAGTGGGTTCACCTCGACGAGGGTGGCGTCCTCCTCGACCATGACGGTCCAGAGCTTGACGAGAATTGCGACCACCTGGTCGACGATGGCCTCGGGGAACTTCGCTGCATTGACGATCTCGCGGGCCTTCGCCTCGTCGACGCCCTTGAGCGCATCCACGGGAACCTTTGCAAGGTCCTCCGGCCGCGTTGCCGCGACCTCCTCGATGTCGACGCCGCCCGCGACGCTCGCCATGGCGAGGAATGAGCGGTTCGTGCGGTCGAGAAGGAAGGAGACGTAGTACTCCTCGGCGATATCGCTGGCCTCGGTGATGAGGACCCGGTGGACGGTATGCCCCTTGATGTCCATTCCGAGAATGGCCTCGGCCTTGACCTGAGCATCCTCGGGGGTGTCGGCGAGCTTCACGCCACCGGCCTTGCCGCGGCCGCCGACCTTCACCTGCGCCTTCACGACGACGGCGCTGCCGATCTTGCGTGCGGCCTCGTGTGCCGCAGCACTTGTCGTGCACACCTCGCCCGGGGTGACCGGAACATGGTGCTGTCCGAACAGGTGCTTGGCTTGGTACTCGTACAAGTCCACGCTGAATCGACTCCTTATCGAAAGGCTTCCCGAACTGCTGCGAGATGAGCCTAGTTATCCGTACGGGTGTCCTTAATCCTTCTTGATGTGATCTTGAACCCAATCGACGATCGCCTGGGTCGGCGTGCCCGGCGTGAAGATCCTCGCCACGCCCATCGCCTCGAGGGTCGGGATGTCATCATCGGGGATGATTCCGCCGCCGAAGACGAGGATGTCGTCGGCCCCCGCCGCCTTGAGGAGATCGATGACCTCGGCAAACAGGGTGAGGTGAGCACCGGAGAGCACTGACAGGCCGATGATGTCAGCATCTTCTTGGATTGCAGCATCAACGATCTGGGCGGGAGTCTGGTGCAGCCCCGTATAGATCACCTCGATGCCCGCGTCTCGCATGGCTCGAGCGACGACCTTCGCTCCACGGTCGTGGCCATCAAGGCCCGGCTTTGCCATGACAACTCGAATTGGTGCTGACACGATGATGCCCCTTCACCCGAACGGAACCTGCGGCACATTGTGGACCTGCCGGACCGGACATTCGAATTCATCGTCCTGTACTGACGGTCGCCAAATATGCAGCATAGACCGTTCTCAGGAAATCCGGCCCGCCGGGTGCTTATGATTCCCGAGTGAGCGCCGCTGTTGGCCACGCGAAGCGAGCCCTCGGGTCGCTCCTTTCTCCCCAGGGCGTGATCGGCGTGGCCGTGGAAGCGGCCTGGATCGGAGCGCACATCGCGCTCTACCCACTCGGACTCATCGAGGACCGACTCGAGGACGCGACGAATCACGGGGTCGCGCACCTGCCTCCAGCCCACCGCGGGCTCATCGTCGGTGACGTCGAGGCGGCCGGCACCCCGATCATTCTCGTGCACGGGGTCATCGACAATCGGTCGATCTTCACCGTGCTTCGCCGCTCCCTGCGCCGCCGGGGCTTCGGACGCACCTACGCCCTGAACTACTCCCCGCTCACCGACGACCTGCGCGTCGTCGCCGAACGCCTCGCCGCTCTCGTCGAGGAGGTCTGCGAGCAGACCGGCTATGAGCGGGTACACATCATCGGTCATTCGATGGGCGGGATGGTCGGCCGCTACTACGTGCAGCGGCTTGGCGGCGACTCGCGCGTGCACACCCTCTGCACGCTCGGCACCCCTCATCAAGGTTCGATCGAGGCCCGCTTCATCCCGTGGCCGGTGATTCAGCAGCTGCGCCTCGATGGATCGATCATCGAGGAGTTCGCCCTGCCGGCTCGGGGCTGCACAACCCGCTTCATCGCCATCTGGTCAGACCTCGACCAACTCGTCCTGCCCCACCGAAATGCGCGCATCACGCACCCAGACCTACGGGCGCGAAACATCCTCGTTCGCGGGGTCGGGCACATGTCGCTGCCGGTCGACCGTCGGGTCGTGCATGCGATCAGCCAGGCACTCGCCCATCTCGATCACGATGGCACCACGATCAGCCGCGGCGCGACCTCAATCGACAGCACCGAGGGCAGGGCCGAATCCTTGAGCAAGCCGGCTGGCGGCAGTGTCGAGCCAGCGTCGCGACTCACGTCGGGCTAGTTCAGGCGACCCGGCGGCGTCACTGCATGTGACGACACCGGCTACCCCTCGACTGCGCCACTCCGCCTCCGGCCACTCGGTGAACCCTGCAACGACGTACACAGGCCGACCGATCTCACGAGCGATGCTGATGACGAGGCCGGGCGCCTTACCCGAGAAGGTCTGCTCATCGAACGCGCCCTCGCCCGTCACGACCACGTCAGCAGCACGAACCCGTTCTCGCAGGCTCGTGAGGTCGGCGATGAACTCGGCACCGCTCTCGATGGTCGCACCGAGCGCAGCATGTGCCGCAGCAGCGACCCCGCCGGCTGCGCCCCCGCCGGCAATCTGCGTCACGTCGACGCCGAACACTCGCTCAAGGAGGTGTGCCCACCGGCACATGGCGGCGCTTACCCGACCGACCTCCCGGGATTCGAGACCCTTCTGGGGGCCGAATACGCGCACTGCCCCAAGCGGCCCGACGAGCGGACTCGTCACGTCGACAAGGACGCGCCAGAACCCGCCGATCTCGATCGGCTCGATCGAGGCTGCCTGCGACATTCCGACGAGATCGGGAGACACGGGATTCCCGCGCCGGTCGAGCACCGCGAACCCGAGGCCCTCGAGCAGGCCCACGCCGCCATCGATCGACGCACTGCCGCCCAGGGCGAGCGTGATGGACGCCGCTCCCGCGTCGCGTGCGGCCCGCGCGGCGAGACCCAGACCCAGCGACGAAGCCCGCCAAGGGTCTAGCGGCACATCGCACACAGTCGCGAGTCCGCACACCTGAGCCATCTCGATCAGCGCATCGGTGCCCCGCCAGGCAATGACGCCTTCACGGGGCCGCCCGAGCCCATCGACAACCGGTGCCGTGCGAGCGTCGAACCCATGGCGGAGGACAACGGCGGCGGTGCCATCGCCGCCATCGGCCAACGGCATGGCATCGACGACGTGGCCGAGCTTCTGCAGCGCATCAGCGATGCTCTCGCAGACCTGGTCAGCGGTGAGCGTCGCCTTGAACTTGTCAGGGGCAACGAGGATTCGCATGACTACCCGCCCTTGCCGAGCATGTCGCGTCAGAGCTTCTCGACGGGCGCGTAGCGAAGGAGCAGGCGCTTCACGCCTGAAGCGCCGAAGTCGATCGTCGCATCGGCCTTCTCCCCCACGCCTGCGGTCGAGACCACCGTGCCGAGGCCGAACTTCTCGTGGGTCACGCGATCACCCGCCGTGAGCGAGACCACCGGGCCGGCGCCCACGCTGCGATCACCGAGCCGCAGAGCGGCACTGCTGCTCGAGGGCGATGAGCCGTAGCCGCCCGCTGATGCCGGACGAGTCATCGGCTCCTCACGACGCCAATCGAGAATCTCGGCCGGGATCTCGTCGAAGAATCTGGACGGCGGGTTGAACGCCGGGGAGCCCCATGCCGAGCGCATGACCGAGCGACTGAGGTACAGCCGCTCACGCGCGCGAGTGATGCCGACATACGCAAGCCGCCGCTCCTCCTCGAGCTCCTTGGGATCGCCGAGCGAGCGCATGTGCGGGAAGACGCCGTCCTCCATGCCTGTGAGGAACACGACGGGGAACTCCAGACCCTTCGCGGTGTGGAGCGTCATGAGCGTCACGACGCCACCTGCCGCATCCGCATCGGGGATGTCATCGGAGTCGGCCACGAGCGATACCCGCTCGAGGAAGTCGATGAGCGTGCCCTCGGGGTTGTCATTCGTGAACTCCTGGGCTACCGATTCGAGTTCGGCGAGGTTCTCGACCCGGGTTTCATCCTGCGGATCAGCCGAGGACTGCAGTTCGGCGAGATAGCCACTCTGCTCGAGAATCGCCTGCAGCACCGTGGCGGGATCAGCGCCGGATTCGACGAGCGTGCGCAGATCGGTCATGAGCTGGACGAAACCGGTGATGCTCGCCAGCGACCTCGTCGCGATGCCGGGTGCCTCGGACGCGCGCTCGAGCGCCTCGTTGAAGCCGATGCGCTCGCGCTGGCTGAAGGCATCGACCATGGCCTCAGCCCGCTCGCCGATGCCGCGTTTGGGAACGTTGAGCACTCGGCGCAGCGACACCTCGTCGGTCGGGTTGGCAAGAGCCCTCAGG
>CALPZT020000106.1 GCA_943328365.2 Bifidobacterium breve
AGCAGTCGATCGAGCTCCTGTTGTCGAAACTGCGCGAAACAAAGACGAATCTGGAGTTCCTGCTGCAGGTTCAGAAGACCACGTCCTCGGGCACCGGCGCCGGAGACGACGACTGACGGACCCCGATTTCGCACTCGGGCCGGGACAGTGCATAATTCTCATGTTCCGGTCCACGGCCCGCCACCCGGGCTGACCCGGCACCCGATCAAGGAGATTCTGTGAAGCCCGATATTCACCCCGCATACGTGGAGACCACGGTCACCTGCACATGCGGGAGCACGTTCACCACGCACAGCACCGCGAAGAGCGGCCAGATCCACGCCGATGTGTGCTCGCAGTGCCATCCGTTCTACACTGGCAAGCAGAAGATCCTGGACACGGGCGGTCGAGTGGCGAAGTTCGAGACTCGCTACGGCAAGACCCCCAACCAGTAGTTTTTCCCCCCGGGCGCCGGCCCGGGGTCGGCCGCGTGTCTCCCCCGTCGCGCGGTCGACCCCCGACCGGCGCCCGGGTTTTTTCATTGCACGATGGTGTTCGTGCACGACGCTGTGCCGAAAGCTGCTCTCGCGGGAAGGTGAATGACGATGTTCGAATCCTGCCTGGAGCTCGTTGACGAGTACTCCGAACTCGAGCGGCAGCTCGCCGTTCCCGAAGTGCACAACGACCAGGAGCTCGCCCGAAGCCTCGGCCGCCGGTATGCGCAACTGCGTGCGGTGGTCGCCGGCTATCGCGAGTGGGCGTCCCTCGCCGATGATGTCGCTGCCGCCACAGAGCTGGCCGCTGATGACGAGTCATTTGCCGCCGAGCTCCCGGGCCTGGTGGCCCGCGAGGCCATTGCTGCCGAGCGACTGACCCAGCTGCTCCTGCCACGCGACCCTCTCGATGACAAGGACGTCATCGTCGAGGTGAAGGCCGGCGAGGGCGGGGAAGAATCCGCGCTGTTCGCCAGCGACCTCCTGCGCATGTACGTGCGCTATGCGGAGCGCCACGGCTGGTCGACCCAGATCCTCGATGCCGTCGAATCCGATCTCGGCGGCTACAAGAACGTCGCCATGGCCGTGAAGGCGCGGGGCCCGCAAGAGCCTGGGGAGTCTCCTTACGCGCGGCTGAAGTTCGAGGGCGGGGTGCATCGGGTCCAGCGGGTGCCGGTGACCGAATCCCAGGGCCGCATCCACACGTCTGCGGCCGGCGTGCTCGTGCTCCCCGAGGCCGAGGATGTCGAGGTGGTCATCGACCAGAACGACCTGCGAATCGACGTCTTCCGGTCGTCGGGCCCAGGGGGCCAGAGCGTGAACACCACCGACAGCGCCGTGCGAATCACGCACCTGCCGACCGGCCTCGTCGTGTCGTGCCAGAACGAGAAGAGCCAGTTGCAGAACCGCGAGCAGGCAATGCGAATCCTGCGTGCCCGTCTCCTCGCCGCTGCCGAGGAGCAGGCCGCCCAGGATGCCTCCGACGTCCGCCGCTCCCAGGTGCGAACGATGGACCGAAGCGAGCGAATCCGCACGTACAACTTCCCCGAGAACCGGTTGGCCGATCACCGCGTCGGCTTCAAGTCGCATAACCTCGACCAGATCCTCGACGGCGATCTCGATCCCGTCATCGATGCGTGCGTTGCCGCCGACAATGCGGCGCGCCTGGCCGAGTCGAGCGTCTAGGTGAGCGTCGACATCGACCGGACGATCGGCGGACGCGCAACGATCCGCGATGTCCTGTTCGATGCCGAGCGTCGCCTTGCCGCCGTCGGCGTTCCGTCGCCGGCAGTCGATGCAGCCGAGATCGTGGCGTTCGCGATGGGCACCACTCGAGGGCGCCTCATCCTGCAGGACCCGATCGGTTCCGATGAGCGAGTGCAGATCGAGCGCCTTCTCACCAAGCGCCTGTCGAGAGTGCCGTTGCAGCATCTCATCGGAACGGTGGGATTTCGCTATCTCGATGTATCAGTGGGCATGGGCGTCTTCATCCCGCGCCCTGAGACAGAGTTGGTTGCGGAGGCTGCCATCCGCGAGCTGAAGCTCCAGCCCGAGGGCGATCGAATCGGCGTCGACCTGTGCGCTGGCAGCGGCGCGATCGCGATCGCGCTTGCCACGGAGGCTCCGGGCTCGGTCATTCACGCCGTCGAGCTCAGCGACGATGCGATTCTCTGGACTCGCCGCAATGTTTCGGGGCACGAGCAGCTGATCGGCGATGCCGCATCGAGCGTCGAGGTTCTCCTCGATGACGCATGCGCCGCAGCAGATCCGGGCCACGGACTGTCAGCGCTCGCCGGCAGGGTCGCTGTCGTCGTGTCCAATCCGCCGTATGTCCCGTCCGGCATGGTTCCGCGCGAGCCCGAAGTCCGCGACCACGAGCCGAAGATGGCGCTCTACGGCGGCGAGGACGGGCTGGATGTCGTCCGCGGGGTTCTGCGCACCGCTGCCATCCTCCTGCGACCCGGCGGGCTGCTCGTCATCGAGCACTCAGACATGCAAGGGGTTGAGGCCGGGCCGAAGGGGGTTCCGGGTGCCGCCCGCGACATGACAGCCGATGACGAACTGGCCACCATGACGAGCATCCTGCCGGGGCGCCACGTCTGGACAAAGGTGGCCGATCGAACCGACCTCACGGGCCGCCCGCGCTTCACCGTGGCCCGTCGCGTGGAGTGACCGTGGTGCGACTCGACTGCTCTGATCGCAATGGACGAGGCCGTTCGATATCCACGGCGGCATCAGCTGCCAGGCGCGGCGACGTCGTCCTCGTTCCGACCGAATCCTCCTACGGACTCGCGACCGACGCGTTCTCCGTGCGCGGCGTGCGCTCGATCCGATGGGCCAAGGGCCAGATGAGCCAGGTGCCGCTGCCGGTCCTTGTCCCGTCGGTCATGACCGTCGGGGGCATCGCGGCCGGTATGTCGAATGAGGCACGGGCGCTCATGACCGCCTTCTGGCCAGGTGCGCTCACCCTGCTCATGCGCGCTCAGCCGACCTTGGCCTGGGACCTGCCGACCGATGCGCCCCTTGCCGTTCGCATGCCCCTGAACCCCGTCCTCCTCGAACTCCTCGACAAGACCGGCCCGCTTGTCGTGACGGCCGCGAACGGCGCCGGACTCCCTGCCCCGCTGACCGTTGACGAGGCGATCGAGCAACTCGGTGAGGCGTGGGTGGTCGCGCTCGATGCCGGCCCGATCCTGCCTGCCGAGCCGAGCACGATCGTCGACGTGACGGGGGAGGGGGTCGTCATCATGCGCCACGGTGGGGTGAGTGCCGAACTTCTGCGCGAGATTTGCCCCGAGTTGGTCGACGCTGCGTCAGCGTGAGTGTTGCCCGCCGCGGGTAGGGTGGGCACACACCATCAAGGGAGTGAGATGACAACGACACCGTTCTGGGGCCCCGACTTCGACGCCCTTCAGTCGGAGGACCCCGAGATCGCTGGCGTTATCCTCGCCGAACTCGAGCGGCTCCGCGGCGGACTCCAACTCATCGCGAGCGAGAATTTCACTTCGCCGGCCGTGCTCGCCGCACTCGGCTCAACCCTGAGCAACAAGTACGCCGAGGGCTACCCCGGGCGCCGGTATTACGGCGGATGCGCCGATGTCGATGTTGCCGAGAACATCGGCATAGCCCGGGCCAAGGAATTGTTCGGTGCCGATCACGCAAACCTCCAGCCGCACAGCGGCGCGAGCGCGAACCTTGCCGCCTACGGAGCCTTTGTCATGCCCGGCGACACCGTCCTGGCCATGAGCCTCTCGCATGGCGGGCACCTCACCCACGGATCGAAGGTGAACTTCTCCGGCAAGTGGTTCAACATCGTCTCGTACGGCGTTCGGCAGGACACTGAGCTCATCGACTACGACGAGGTGCGGGCCCTTGCCGTCGAGCATCGGCCGAAGATGATCATCTGCGGCGCGACGGCCTACCCGAGACTCATCGACTTCGCCGCATTCCGTTCCATCGCCGACGAGGTCGGCGCCATTCTCATGGTCGATGCTGCTCACTTCATCGGCCTCGTCGCGGGCAAGGCGATCCCGAGCCCGGTGCCTTACGCGGATGTCGTGACCTTCACCACGCACAAGGTCCTGCGGGGGCCGCGTGGCGGCATGATCCTGTGCAAGGCCGAGCATGCCGCGAAGATCGACAAGGCCGTGTTCCCGATGATGCAGGGCGGGCCGCTCATGCACGCGGTCGCAGCCAAGGCCGTCGCGCTCAAGGAGTGCGCGTCGCCGGACTACCAGGCCTATGCGCGGCAGGTCATCGCGAATGCGCAGGCGCTGGCCGCCGGCCTCGCTGCCGAGGGCATGCGCCCGGTGAGCGGTGGTACCGATACTCATCTCGCCCTCATCGACATCCAGGGCCTTGGCGTCACGGGTGCTGATGCCGAAGTGCGCTGCGACGCCGCACGCATCACCTTGAACAAGAACACGATTCCGTATGACCCCCAGCCGCCATCGATTGGCTCGGGCATTCGAGTCGGCACCCCTGCCACGACGACGCAGGGCATGAAGGAGCCCGAGATGGCCGAGATGGCGGGCCTTATCGCCCGGGCTGTTCGCGATGGAGACGGATCAGATGTCGCATCGGTCACGGCCGGCGTCACGGATCTCGTTACCCGATTCCCGGCGTACCCCCGAGGCTGACCACCGGTGCGCGAATATCTCCTCTGCCTGCTGGCCGCTGCGGCGGTCACCTACCTGACGACCCCGCTCGTCGAGCGGTGGGCCGTCAGGTTCGGCGTGATGGCCGAGGTGCGCGATCGCGACGTCCACGCGGAGCCGACGCCGAGGATGGGCGGACTCGCCATGTTCTTCGGCCTGCTCGCCGGACTCCTGCTCGCGAGCAAGCTGCCGATGATGCGATCGGTCTTCGATGGAGGCAATGCGCCTGCCGCGCTCCTGTCAGGGCTACTCGTCCTCCTCGTGCTCGGCATCATCGACGACAGGTACGGCCTCGACGCGCCGATCAAGCTCGCCGGCCAGGTGCTCGCTGCCGGAGTCATGGCCTCGCAAGGCATCGCCGTCATCTGGCTACCCTTCGGCGGCACGCTCGTACTCGATCCGCTCACGAGCGTCCTGTTCACCGTCCTCATCGTGCTCGTGTGCATCAATGCCATCAACTTCGTCGACGGGCTCGATGGCCTGGCGGCCGGCATCGTGGCGATTGCCGCCGGTGCCTTCTTCATGTACTCCTACCTGCTGTCTGTCGAGCTCGGCGTTGAGCGGGCAACGCTCGCCACCCTTGTCTCGGCGCTCCTCGTCGGCATGTGCCTCGGGTTCCTTCCGCACAACACATTCAGGGCGCGCATCTTCATGGGCGATACCGGATCCATGATGCTCGGCCTCCTCCTTGCCGCCGGCACCATCACGCTCATCGGTCAGGTCGATCCCAGTTCACTCGCCGGGCCAACCCTGCTGCCGACCCTTCTCCCGATCCTCCTGCCGGTCGCCGTCATGGCTGTCCCCGTCATCGATCTCGTTCTCGCCGTCCTGCGACGCACCCGTGCCGGGCGCAACCCGTTCGCCCCCGACAAGCAGCACCTGCACCACCGGCTTCTTGAGATGGGCCACTCCCAGTCACGTGCCGTCCTCGTCATGTACGCCTGGACGGGGCTCATCAGCTTCACCGCCGTGGCCGTGGCGTTCTTTCCGATCGGCTATGCGCTGCTTGGATTCTTCGTCGGCCTCGGCGGCATCCTTCTCGCTATCCGGCCCCCGGTGCACAAGCCGATCGCGGTCGTCAAGAGCCTGCGGACGGGCACTCGAAAGTCAGGGTGACGCACCCCACTGGGTGCCGGGTTGGGGGAATGCGGGTTTCTACGCTACTTTCAATCCGTGCCCATTTCGCCGTCTTCTGACGGGGCTTCCCCGCCGACTGCTGCGTCCATCGACGCACTCGTCCTGCGGCGTGCCGGACTCGCGACCGTGGCCATCGGTGTCGTCGCAGTCGTCGTCGGGCTGGCAGTGTCTGGCGCAGGTGGGGCAGTCGGCGCCGCCATCGGCATGGTGATCGTCGTGGTGTTCTTCTCGATCGGTCAACTCATTCTCGGATCAGTGCTCCGCAA
>CALPZT020000107.1 GCA_943328365.2 Bifidobacterium breve
AAGGTCGATGACAAGCACTGTGTGACCCCGCTGGGCCAATGAGGCCGCCACGTTCACCGTGGTTGTCGTCTTCCCGACTCCGCCCTTCTGATTCGCGACACTCACGACGCGGGTCACTCGGGCCACCCCAGATCGACCCGCTCCATTGATGTTTCACGTGAAACATCAATGCTCGTCTCTAGCCCATGGGCCATGGGCCAGCCGAGACCGCTCGACGTGGGCGATTCGGTGTCCTGCTGAGGTGATGGGGGAAGGTGCACGTCGGTCATTGTGCCGTACTTCTCACGCCGGTCACGACGGTGGTTGCGGGGTCTACTTCGCCAACACCGCACAGCATCACTCGTAACCCGGTAACACCAAGCGCAGTTGCGACGTCTCTGGCCGCCTGGACTTCATCTTCAGCGTTGCTGCCCTTGAGCATCACCAGGCGACCACCGGGCTTGAGTAGTGGAACTGTCCATCCGAGCAGTCGATCCAACGGTGCCACCGCGCGGGCCGTCACGACATCGACGCCACTCCACGTCGGATCCGTGCACACGTCCTCCGCTCGGCCCCGACGGACCGCAACACGGTCGTCCAGTCCAAGGCCTGCGACCACTGTCTGCAGGAACGTCGCGCGACGGAGCAGGGGCTCAACGAGTGTGAGCGTGAGATCCGGCCGGGCGATCGCCCACACCAAGCCCGGCAACCCTGCACCGGACCCCACATCCGCGACGCTCGTCGAGTCCTCGACTAGGTCTGTGCCTGGACCAACGACCACTGCACAGTTGAGGAGATGCCGTGACCACAGGCGCGGAGCCTCTCGTGGGCCGATGAGACCCATGGTCACCCCATCGGTCTCCAGCACGTGCGCATACGCGCGCAGTTGATCGGCTACCGGTGCTAGCCAGGGAGGCAGATCGGTCGGCTCTATGTGGTTCACGTGAAACAGTCGACGATCAAGACACCCGGATGACGACGCAACGCCGGGGCTCATCGCCCTCTGATTCGCTCACGAGACCGGACTCGGCGACAGCATCATGCACGACCTTGCGCTCGAACGGAGTCATCGGATCCATCGTGATGGGTGCCCCTGTTCGCTGGGCCTCGGCTATCGCGGACTTCGCCAATTCAACGAGTGCTGCGCGCCGAGCAGCGCGGAATCCGGCGATATCAAGCATGAGCCGGGATCGCTCGCCTGTCTCTCGCGCCGCGGCCAGGCGGGTGAGCTCCTGCAGTGCGTCGAGGATCTCGCCCTTCGCCCCGACGAGATGCCGCAGATCACCCTCGCGTACCTCGACGACCGAGACCATCGCGCGGTTGCCCTCGACGTCGATATCAATGTCTCCGTCAAGATCAGCGATATCGAGCAGCCCTTCGAGATAGTCGGCTGCTGCGTCGCCCTCGCGATCGAGCAGCGACCCACCCTTCACCTCGGGCTCGACTGCCGCGACAGCCCCGGCTTCTGCCTCCGTGCGCGCCTGATCGTCCGTCATTTCATCTCCCACAATCGTGTCAGACAGCTACGAGGTGCCCTTGCGCTTACTGCGCGGGGTCTTCTTCGGCTGCACTCTGGCTGGCGTTGATTCTTCCGTTGCCTCGGACTCGTTGCCCAGGGCTTGGTCTGCGGTGATGCTCTTGGCTGCCTTGTCCTTCGCCTTTTGGGCCCTGCGCGCCTCGCGCGCGGCGAAGGCAGGCGTACCTGGCTGCGGGTTGTTCCTGATCACCCAGAACTGCTGGCCCATCGACCACAGGTTCGTGGTGAACCAGTAGATGAGCACGCCGATCGGGAAGTTGATGCCGCCGATGGCAAAGACGAGTGGGAACACGTACAGCAGGATTTTCTGCTGACGGACCACTGGGTTGTCGGATGCGGTGTTCTTCACGATCATCTGACGCTGGGTGAGGAAGGTTGTCGTTGTCATCGCGATGATGAGAATGAAGGCGACGATCTTCGTATAAAGCGGCGTGAAGCCGTCCTTCATCACCTCGTCTGCGCCCATGAAGGTTCCGTAGAGCGGCGCACCGAAAATCGATGCGTCGTGGGCCTGGTCAAGAAGGGACGCGTAACGCTCCCACTGGAACACGCCTTGCGGCTGATCCATCGCGATACCTTGGAGCACGCCGAACAGCGCGAAAAAGATCGGTGCCTGAAGAAGGATCGGCAGGCAGGAGGAGAGCGGGTTCGTCCCGGTCTCCTTGTAGAGCTTCATCATCTCCTGCGACTGCTTTTCGCGATCGCCGGCGTACTTCTTCTGAATCTCCTTCATCTGCGGCTGGATCAACTGCAGGTTCCGCTGCGACTTGATCTGCTTGACGAACAGAGGAATGAGGATAATGCGGATGACGATCACAAGACCGACGATCGACAGCGCCCACGTCCAGCCGCTCGCCGGATCCATGAAGGTGCTCAGCAGTTGGTGGAACTGGACGAGAATCCAGCTCACGCCGGTGCGCAGCCAATCGAGAATGAACATGAGTTCCCTTGTGATGTCGTGTCAGGTCAGGGGCCGTACGCGTGGCTTTCCATCTGGAAGTATGTCTGGTCTCCAGTGTCGACCTGATGGTACGGGGTCAATTCCACCAGCATTCCATGGGTTACAGCGCAAGAGACGCCAAACGGTCAGGCAGGTGCCCTTGAGCGCACCATGCTGGACGACAGACTGCAACCCATATTCCGAGCAACTCGGATAGAACCGGCAACTCGGCATGAGAAGTTTCGAGAGCGTGAGTTGATAGCCGCGGATGAGGATGATGAGGAGCCACTTGAGCACCCACCCGAGTGAGTGGTCCCACGCCCAGACAAACCTCGCAAGCAGGGCCCCGACCCACGTCATCTCGGCGACTTCACTTGGCCATCTTCACCGCTGCACTCGAGAACGCCGAGCGGAGTTCGTCGCCTAGTCGTGCGCTCGACGCAACGGCAGCTTTGGGCAGCGCACGAACGACAACAGTGCAGCCATCCGGGAGGAGTGTCAGGAGGCTGCGTGCCTGCCAACGCAAGCGGCGTGCCACGGCGTGCCTGATTACCGAGCCGCCAACGCCCTTGCCGACTGTGAACCCAATACGTGTCGTGCTCGGGTCACCAATCGCGCCCGGCGGAGGCATGACATGGACAACGAAACAAGGGCGCGACACCTTTGTGCCGCGCCTTGTTGTGACGAGGAAATCTGCCGAACGGGTCAGACGATGCGCCGATGGGAGCATGCCGGATGGTGAGCCTAGGCTGAGATGGTCGTGCGACCCTTGGCTCGACGACCGGCAAGGATCGCGCGGCCTGCGCGGGTGCGCATCCGCAAGCGGAAGCCGTGCGTCTTCGCCCGACGGCGGTTGTTGGGCTGGAAGGTGCGCTTCATGGTCAGGCTCCTGGGCGGACTGTTGGGGAAGACGGATAACTCGCTGAGCCTAGGCAGGAACCCCAGCGCTGGTCAAACCAAGCACCGCACCGCACAAGTAGGCCACAGCCACTTGTTTGCCGGACCGCCCTTGGCTAAGTTGGGCGACTGCTCCACATAATGCTCCACAACTGTGGACAGTCCTGTGGAAAGTTTACGATGTGTGTGGAAAGGGGGCCCGGTGGACGACCCCGCCGATCTCACCGCAGTGTGGGCGCAAGCCCTGTCCACGCTCGCCGATGGTGTCCTCACTCCGCAGCAACGCGCCTTTGTCTCCCTGACCCGTCCGCTTGCACTCGTAGAAGACACCGTCCTCATTGCTGCTCCCAATGAATTCACCAAAGACGTCCTTGAGACTCGGCTTCGTCCCTTTGTCGTGAGCGCACTGTCTGAGACCCTTGGCCGGGAAATCCGCCTCGCCGTCACTGTCGATTCGTCCATCGCTCCTTCACTGGACGAAGTTGCGACCGATGCTCTCGCCGACGCAACGTACGCGGACGAATCCCCTGCACCGACCTCTGAGCAACCGCTCCCTAAATTCGATGACGGACCCCGTCCGGGAACCGGCTCGCCGACCACTCGTCATCAAGACGGTCGTCTCAACGCTAAGTACACATTCGACACCTTCGTCATCGGATCAAGTAACCGCTTCGCACACGCCGCCGCCGTCGCTGTGGCTGAGCGCCCCGCTGCCGCCTACAACCCCCTGTTCATCTACGGGGGTTCTGGTCTCGGCAAGACTCACTTGCTTCACGCAATCGGTCATTACACGCGGACGCTGTACAGCGGAACACGAGTTCGATATGTGAGTTCCGAGGAATTCACGAATGAATTCATCAACAGCATTCGCGACGATAAGGCAGCTGCATTCCAACGACGCTACCGCGACGTCGACGTCCTCATTGTCGACGATATTCAATTCCTCAGTGGGAAGGTCCAGACCCAAGAGGAGTTCTTCCATACGTTCAACACTCTCCACAATGCTGACAAGCAGATAGTTGTCACCTCTGATCAGCCGCCGAAGCAACTCCCCGACTTCGAGGACCGCATGCGTTCGCGCTTCGAGTGGGGCCTCATGACAGACGTGCAGCCACCGGACCTCGAGACCAGAATCGCGATCCTCCGGAAGAAGAGCGTGCAGGAGCGACTCGATGCACCCGCCGAAGTCCTGGAGTACATCGCCTCGAAGATCTCCAGCAACATCCGTGAACTCGAAGGAGCCCTCATTCGAGTCACTGCCTTCGCGTCCCTCAATCGTCAGCCGGTTGACCTGGCCATCACTGAGATCGTCCTGAAGGATCTCTTCCCCTCCGACACCGGCCCCGAGATCACAGCTGCACAGATCATGGCCGCGACAGCGTCGTATTTCGGGGTCACCATTGATGACCTGTGCGGCGCAAGCCGCTCCCGTGTACTCGTCACCGCACGGCAAATCGCCATGTACCTCTGCAGGGAGCTCACGGATCTGTCGCTTCCGAAGATCGGCCAGGCATTCGGTGGTCGGGATCACACCACTGTCATGCACGCTGACCGGAAGATCCGCCAACTCATGGCGGAGCGGCGCAGCCTGTTCAACCAGGTAACCGACCTCACGGGCCGCATCAAGTCCCAACCTCGGTCGGTCTAGCTCACGACGTCCCACTTGCACCACTGATCCCAGCAACCCCACTCTTCCCCAAGTTCTCCCCAACTGTGGATAACTCATGGGGACGCCACCACTCCGGGGCCAACCCTCTTCGTTCGCCATCACACAGGCTGGGCACAACCTGTTCACACCACATCCCGGCCTTCGCACTCCGTCGTCCAAAATGTGGATAAATGCCGCCCATCTCCCGACCTTCAGCACGCCGACCACTGCGTGTCCACAACTGTCCACATGCGATCACCGTGTTTCCACACGACTCGTGCTCGGTGACACGCCTCGTGAACACGGGCAACGTCCACCTTCCACAGAATCCACAGGACCTATGACGATGACTACACCTCATGCTGCTGGAGTCTCCAACACATCAACACAAGCAAACCTGTGGACATCCGGGTCATGTGCGCACCGCACGTGCAAGACTCATCCGACCAGCCCCGTGTCGTTCCTGGTCAGGCCAGACGACATACTCAGGACTTTCGTACGAAAGGCGAGACAGTGAAGTTCAGAGTTGAGCGCGACGTGCTAGCTGACGCCGTGGCATGGGCCGCACGAACCCTGCCTTCTCGTCCGTCACTTCCCGTCCTCGCGGGTCTTGTTCTCACCGCCGGCGACGACGCATTGACGCTCAGCAGTTTCGACTACGAGGTCTCCGCCCGAGTTGAAGTGATCTGCGACGTCGAGCATCCAGGCACGACACTTGTTTCCGGCCGTCTCCTGTCCGATATTGCAAAGTCACTGCCAGCCCAGCCAGTTACGGTGAGTGTCGAGTGAACGCGCGTCATCATCACATGCGGGAGGTCATCGTTTACGCTTCCGACGCTGCCCGTGGAGGATTACCCCCAACTTCCGGCGATGCCGGTTTCATCCGGTGAAATCGCCGGCTCCCTCTTCGCCACTGCTGGTGCCCAGGTAGCCATCGCTGCAGGTCGCGACGACACGCTTCCGACATTGACAGGCATACGCCTGGAAATTGACGGCACCAACCTCGTGCTCGCAGCAACCGATAGGTA
>CALPZT020000108.1 GCA_943328365.2 Bifidobacterium breve
CCACCACTCCCAAGGGTCCAGCCTGGTATGGATTTCGGGCACCCGACAGTGCGAGCAGATTGGCATTGTGGAGCGTGGCCATCGTGAGAACCTCAGCGGGTGTGTACCACCGCGTCATCTTCGCAAGTTGCTCGCCCTGGCGCGATGCTAGAGACGGGCTGAAGAGCGTGTCAGTGCCCCAGGCGACGTTGATGCCATGCTTCTTCGCAAGCTTGTAGGCGTTGTCGGTGCCGGCGTCGACCTCCAACTCCTTCAGGTGACTTGGCCCTTCCATAGGAATGGCATCGGCGTCGTTCAGGATGGGCTGAAGGCTCCAGAAGGCTCCCTTCTTGGCGATCATCTCCACCGTCACCTCGTTGATGAGGTGACCATGGTCGATGCACTTCACTCCCGCTTCAAGGGCGTTACGCACCGCACGATTCGTGAACGCATGGACCATCACGTACGTGCCGAAATTCTCAGCACACTCGACACCAGCGCGCAGTTCTCCCACCGTGAATTCGCTGACATCAATGGGGTCATAAGGGGAGGACACGCCACCGCCGGCCATCATCTTGATCTGGCTTGCGCCATGCATGAGTTGCTCGCGAGCACCACGCAGCACCTCATCAACGCCATCGGCGATCACCGTGGCACCGATGAGTTCGGTGTGGTTCAGGTGGCCACAGATGCCACGCGGGGTTTCGCCCAGACTGCGGAAGTCGCCGTGTCCGCCAGATTGAGAAATGAATGCCCCCGACGGGTACATTCGCGGTCCGCTGATCAATCCGCTGTCGATGGCTCGCTTGAGACCGAAACTCGGACCGCCAGCATCGCGAACCGTCGTGAAACCGCGGAGCAGTGTTTCGCTGGCTGCCTTTCCGGCAGCGATCTGAACGAATCCGGGATCGGCTCCTAGGAAGTCGCCCATGGATATTGTGGCAAGTGTCGAATGCCAATGCGCATCGATGAGCCCCGGGATGAGCGTCCGGCCCTTGCAGTCGATGATCGTTGCGCCATCACTGTTCGCGGGCGTCACATCGCCTGGAGTCAGGCTATCGATGAGTCCGTCCTTGACAAGAACCTGCGACGTGTCGGTCAGCTTTCCGGTCTTGCTGTTGAAGACCACCACGTCCTTGAACCACACGGCGTCATTCGTGACCCCTTCAGATGCGCTCATCATCCCTCTCTCTGCTCGATAGTTGCGATCGCCCGGCGATAGTCGACGGGACGTTCATTCGTGGAATCAACTCGCAGGGGCACCCGCTCGGCGCGCAGCCCAGTAGTGCTGCACCTTGTGAAGTGAATTGAAGAGCGCTGTGCCCGTCAGGATGCCGAGTGCGATTGCGATGACCGTCACGACCACTGAGTCCAGCGATCCGCGGCTTTGATCGGCACCGATTCCGACGATGGCCATGAGTCCGCTCGCCCCGGGCACGATCATCCAGAACGCTGGCAGGATTGTGACGAGTTTTGACGGTCCGTTCGGCAAACTGTCGAACCACAAGGCGAGTGGTGTCATCGCCAGGGCCCCGAAGAAGCCGCTGAGCTGGGCGCTGAAGACCACCGAGCCGAACAACTGCCCAAGATAGGTGACGCTCAGGATGACGAGCATCCACGGAAAGTATTTCCAAGGGGAGCAGAACAGCAGCATCAAGCCCACGAGATAGATGGGGATGGCGATCACCATCACCCAGGGTCCGATTGTCCCGACTGGAATGTCCTGCACAACTTCGGGCGGCACATCGAGCAGCGCAGTCGCGGCGAAGATCCCAAAGGCAAGCAGCAGCAGGGTTACGGTCCCGGAGACGAGACGGCTGGCTCCTGCGACCATTTGATTCGAGGCGAGTTCGATGACGCCGATGGTGATGGCAGCACCTGGCAGGAAGATCACGAGGAGGGGGACGAGAATGCGGACGGGATCCTCGAGGCCGAAACGTCCAGCAATGAGCAGCACCACAGCGGTAACAAGGAATGAGACCACGACCGGCAGAACGAGTTGTAGCGTTGGGATTTTCGCCAGATAGATTGCGCCGATCAGCAAGCCCAGGAGCGTGCAGGTGATGACAGTGGCGAGCGTCGGCTGCAGGATGAGTGAGAATCCTGCTGCGAACAGGCTGTATCCGAGGACTCGAACAAACCAGGGGTATCTCGGCGACAGGTTCGCTATGTTGTCGAGTTCCTGATTCGCCATCCCAAGGTCGACGTGCTGCGACTTCAACACCTTGATGTAGGTGTAGAGGGCGGCTATCTGGTCGTAGCGAAGGGATCCACCGAAGTTGGTGTCCACTTGGACGCCCGACTGCTCTCCGCCGCCAGTTTGCACGACAACCGCCGTGGGAAAGGCGAGGACTATCGCATCATCGACCCCCTGAGCTGCGCAGATCTTGGTCAGTGTCGACTCGATCGATGCAACCGAGTCAAAGGACTGGGCCATTCCCGCGCCGACACGCGCAGCCAATTCGCGCACGTGTCCAGGCTCCGCTGAACCGTCCATGGGGTGCACAACATAGACTTCAGCACCCGTCGGTGCGGGCCATTTCGAAAAGGCAGGTCTAGACCTGCCTTTGAATCAGTCAGTGAGCGATTGCGACGTCCGCGGTTACTGAGGTGTGCAGTCCGTCCCGGGTTCGATCCCACCGAATACACAGCTCATCGAGCATGCGGGAGCCGACGCCGCGACTCGCGGAGGCACTCACGCCGCGACCATCGTCGTCACAGGTCACCTGGACGCATCCTTGCTCGACGACGATCCTCACCATCACCGTTGTGGCCTTGCCATGCCGGATTGCATTGGTGATGAATTCGCGCGCTATCTCGCCAACGCTTGCCTCGGTGACGGGAGCTGCAGCCAGCAGAAGTTCCGCCCTCTCACTCATCGTCCACCTGACCTCGCACTCACCGGACCACATGCGCGAAAGTTCGGTAAGTGTCTGTTCCAGTCGAACGGCCACTACCGCGTGAGCGTCGAGCTTCTGCGCAGCCAGGGCGATGTCACGTCTAATTGCGGCCACAAGCTCCTGGCTCGGCAACGGATTCGCGAGCAGGCGCATTGACCCCGCGTACAGCGCACTTTGCAGGGATCCATGGATGACGTAACTGAGGTTGCGACGTTCGATGAACAGATGCTGGGTGAGAAGACTTGAAGCAGTGCGCAAAGCGTCGATGTACCCCTGAAGCTCCCGCTCAGTCTCCGATCGGCGATAGCTGACGGCTGCGTAGGTCGCGGTGGAAAGGCCAAGAAGCAACCCTGTCAGCGGTGCTGCGTACATCACGTATTCGGGCACGGGCAGGCCCAGCGCTTCCTCCACGGTGACCGACAACACCAGGCCGAGTACTCCGATCCCACCAGCTACTGCGATTCCCAGCCAGAGTCTTGGTGCCCACCCGCCGATGACTGCCCGCGCTCCCGCGAACACGAGGATCGGTACGAGCCCGCTGATGATTGGCAGGAGCAGGATTGCCGGGTCAGCGGCTAGGCGCATCGCCTGGGAAAAGCTCAGTATCGTGACGATGAGCCCGGCGAGCGGGCTGATGAGCACGTGCATGTGCAGATGAGAGGGCAACGGCAGAGCCGGGAGTTCCCCGGACACCGGCTTGAAGTCATCGGGGCTGACGCCCGAAGCACTGTTGAGGAGTCGCTGGCTTAGGGGACGCAACTGTTCATCAGCGATCTTGCGCATGGCATCGGCGATCGGCGCTGCGTCCGAACCATGGTCGATGCGCTTCACGAGGCGATCAATCGCAACGAGGAACGGGTCAACCAACTGGTGAACGTGAGCAACCACTGCCCTATGAACCTCATGCAATTGGGTCTGCATCGAGCGATGCGTGAGATCGAGTTCGGTGCGCCTCGCAGCAAGGCTTGCTGCGAGGCGGCGATGGCGCTCATAGGCGCCAACGACGAGCGCCATGACGATGTACCCGCCCGTCATCGTGGGCAGTGACGATCCGACCCGATACGAGTACTCCATCGTTGTGCTCAGACCCATGGCGACCGAGGTCCACTCAATCGCGAGGCCACGTGCAGTCATGGCAATGACGATGGCGCCCGCCGTCAACAGCGGCCGCGATCGTGCTGGTTCGACTCTGTGAATGGCGCCCGACGCTATTGCGATGCAGGCCATCACGGTGAGTTGCCCCACGAGCGCGATGAGGAGCCCTTGCACTTCGCTGGAGCCGATGCGAGCGCGGTCGATGAAGACGGGGCCGATGCAGCCGAACGGCAGGAAGAGCAGCGTCGCTTGCCAACTGAGTGAGGATCGATTGCCAAGGAGTGCCCAATGCGAGCGAATGCCCTCGCCCAGGCTCTGCTCTTGCCGGCCCACGACCTCTTACGCCGTTTCTGCGTGGCGGGCAGGCATGCCCGTCCGTCCACCGGCCACTTCGAGGAAACGACGAACCGCGGCAACGCGCACATTGCCTTCCACCATGCCCTCCACCCGAAGCGACTGGAAGGCGCGACCGATCGTGTCGTCTATCGCGTTGACACTGACCCCGCACTCTTGGGCAATTTGGCTGTTCGTCTGGCCAGACGCGGCTAATCGCATGACGCGCACCTGCTTGCGAGTGAGGCCAGCGAGCGGCCGATCTGGCTCCCTATCGTGCCGGAAGTCGCCCACCCGAGTTCCGCGCAAGACGGCATCAAGTGCCTCGATGACCAGACTCACGTTGCTCACATTCGACTTGCGCAAGTAGGCAACTCCTTTGGGCAGTCCCTTCGAGTCGCGTTCGGCGAACCGTGGATCAGGCAGGCTGGTGAGGAAGACGACGGCAGTGGATGGCGACTTGCGGAGGATGAGTTCGGCGAGGTCGAAGCCATTCGGACCCGAGCCAAGGTCGATATCGAGGACGAGGGCGTCATGGTCGCCACGGTCGAACATGTCTCGTGCTTCGGCTGCCGAAGCCGTGGCCTCGCATGCGAAGCCGCTCATCCCAAGCGCTGATGCGAGCAAGCCTCGAAGAAGCGCGTCATCCTCGACCAGAAGCACAGACCGGGATGGGGTCGCAGGGGGCGGAGTGCTCACGAGATCACATGCTGGCACACGGCCACACGTTCGTCAGGCCCTTCAGGGACACCCCGGCCCGTTGGGTGTGATCCGGGTCAGTGGGAACGGGTGAAGCGTGAGTCGATCGCCGAGGGGCTTAGGGCGATGTCCGTGAGTGGATGCTTCGTGATGCTTGCGGCTGTATGACGGACTATCACGACTGACTGCTTAGACTCAGGGATCGTGACGACTTCCCCTCAGGCTCTAGCCGCCCGCACGTATCAGGTGCGCACATACGGCTGCCAGATGAACGTCCACGACTCCGAGCGGCTCTCGGGGCTGCTGGAGTCCGCTGGTTACGTTCCAGCCGCTGATGGCACTGTCGCCGATGTCGTCGTGTTCAATACCTGCGCGGTCCGCGAGAACGCCGACAACAAGCTCTACGGCAACCTCAGCCATCTCGTCCCGGTGAAGGCCGAGAACCCCGGGATGCAGATCGCGGTCGGCGGATGCCTTGCCCAGAAGGACCAGGGCATGATCCTGGAGAAGGCCCCGGTCGTCGATGTCGTCTTCGGCACTCACAACATCGGTTCCCTGCCTGTGCTGCTCGAGCGTGCCCGCGTGATGAACGAGGCCCAGGTGGAGATCAAGGAGGCGCTCGAGACCTTCCCGTCGGCGCTACCGACGAAGCGAGATTCTGCCTACGCGGCCTGGGTGTCGGTGAGTGTCGGGTGCAACAACACGTGCACCTTCTGCATCGTCCCGGCCCTTCGAGGCACCGAAAAGGATCGCCGGCCCGGCGAGATCCTCGCCGAGATCGAGGCACTCGTCGCCGAGGGGGTCCTGGAGATCACGCTGCTCGGCCAGAACGTGAATGCCTACGGCATCGAGTTCGGCGACCGTCAGGCATTCGGCAAGCTGCTGCGTGCGTGCGGCGCAATCGACGGCCTCGAGCGGGTTCGCTTCACCAGCCCGCATCCGCGCGACTTCACCGACGATGTCATCGCGGCGATGGCCGAGACCGCGAATGTCATGCCCTCGCTCCACATGCCGA
>CALPZT020000109.1 GCA_943328365.2 Bifidobacterium breve
CAGGGCCATGCCCCATCCCCGCTGCCTCGTGACGAGGGCAACGCCAATCGCCAGTGCGGTGGAGACCGCGAACCATGTCAGCGTGCTGCTCATCGGTGGACCGCTGACATACGGGGCCTCATCGGTGGACCGCTGACATACGGGGCATGGTGCGCACGAACGAGAGGCTATCCGAACGAGCGGCCTCGGCAGGAAAACCGCTCACTGTCGCGGCGGTCCTTGGCAGCAGCATCTGCTTCTGGCACGGTAATGGCATGACATCGACGCTCGAGGAACGCGAACGCGCCCGATCCGCCACCCCGGGGAGGAAGGCGGTGTGGCTCGCGATCGGGGTCGCCGTGCTGTGGCTTGCGTTCGGCAGCCTCGCCGGCCCGCTCGCCGGAAAGCTGAACGAGGTCCAAACGAACGACAACGCATCGTTCCTGCCGGCCTCCGCCGAGTCGACCCTCGTCGCCAATGAGCAGGCACTCTTCAGCGACGACAACTCCTTCCCGCTGCTCGTCGTGATCACGAGGCCCGATGGCGAGGCGCTGAGTGCGACCGAGCTTGCGGAGGCAATGACCTTCGCGGGCGAGATTCCGGCGATCGAGGTCGAACCCGGCATCACCGTCGCCGACTTCCTCCAGCCCGGGCCGATCGTCCCGATCCCCTCTCAGGATGGCAAGGCCGTACTCATCAACGTCTCGCTCAACGGCGACAAGGCGCAGGAGAATCTCGCAAACGGCGAACTTGCCATCGCCGGAATCACCGAGGCCGTCCGTGGCGCCGCCTCTCAGGTGACCGACCTGCGCATCAACGTCACCGGACCAGCCGGCATCCTCGCTGACCTCATCAAGGTCTTCGGCGCCATCGACAGCACCCTGCTCGGGGCCACCGCAGTCGTCGTCGCGATCATCCTCATCCTCGTCTACCGCAGCCCCTTCCTCTGGCTCATTCCGCTCCTCGCAGCCGGAATGGCGCTCTCAGCTGCGAGTGCCGCGGTCTACGTCCTCGCAAAGAACGACATCGTCGTCCTCAACGGCCAGAGCCAAGGGATTCTCACCGTCCTTGTCTTCGGAGCGGGCACCGACTACGCCCTGCTACTCGTGGCGAGATACCGCGAGGAGCTCCACCACTACCTCTCGCATACGAGGGCGATGCGCGCTGCCCTGCGCGGCGTCGTCGAGCCCATCGTCGCAAGTGCCGCCACCGTGGTCATCGGCCTCATGTGCCTGCTCCTCAGCGAGCTGAACTCCAACCGCTCGACCGGACCGGTCGGCGCCACAGGCATCATCGCCGCGCTCGTCGTCATGCTCACCTTCCTGCCGGCCCTGCTCATCATCCCGAGCGTGGTCCTGCCGATCCTTGCCTTCCTCGTCCCGACGATCATCGGGCTCATCCTCAGCTTCTTCACCGACCTCGAGGTGGGGCCGTTCGCCGCCGCCGGCGGACTGCTCGCCGGCATCACGATTCTCGGCTGGATTCTGTTCGGCATTCTGCGGGTCGTCCGGCCCGAATGGGGGCCCTTCTCGCGCAAGCGATTCCCGGCAGGGCGCTGGGCCTTCTGGCCGAAGGTGCCCAAGGATGCTGCCGCCGACGAGCGGCTCTCCGGCGCATGGTCAAAGGTGGCCCGCGGAGTCGGGCGCCGCCCGCGGCTCACCTGGGTCGTCACCGGCATCGTCATGCTCGTATTCGCCGGGTTCGCAACCACCCTGAAGGCAGAGGGCATCACCACGACTCAGGCCTTCGTGAACGAGACCGATTCGGTGGTCGGCCAGGAGCAACTCGCCAATCACTTCGCCGGTGGTCTCGGCACTCCGGCGATCGTCATGACGAACGAGTCAGCGCTCGCCGATGTCCTGAGCACCGTTGCGGCCACCCCCGGGGTTGCCGCCGCATTCCCGTTCACCGGGCTTCCGCCCCAGGACCCAGCGGCTGCCACCGCTCCGCCCAAGATCGTCGAGGGCCGGGCACAGATTCTCGTCACCCTCGCCGACGCTGCCGATAGTCCAGAGGCCGAGCAGGTCGTCAACGAACTGCGCACGAACGTGCAGGCGGTCGAAGGGGCAGACGCCCTCGTCGGCGGGCAGACTGCAGCGTCACTCGATATCGACAATGCCTCCATCCGCGACCGAAACCTCATCATCCCGGTGGTGCTCATCGTCATCTTCATCGTGCTCATGCTGCTGCTGCGATCGGTCCTCGCACCGGTGCTCCTCATCACCACCGTGCTGCTGTCGTTCTTTGCGACACTCGGAGTCTGCGCGATCTTCTTCGACCACGTCTTCGGGTTTGCGGGCGCCGACACGTCCTTCCCGCTCTTCGCGTTCGTGTTCCTCGTGGCGCTGGGCGTCGACTACAACATCTTCCTCATGACCAGGGTGCGCGAGGAATCGATCAAGCTCGGCACCCGGCCCGGCATTCTCAAGGGACTCACCGTCACAGGCGGTGTCATCACCTCAGCTGGCATCGTGCTCGCCGCTACGTTCCTCGTGCTCGGCGTGCTGCCGCTCGTCTTCCTGCGAGAGCTCGGGTTCGCCGTTGCGGTCGGGGTGCTCCTCGACACCTTCGTCATCCGCTCAACGCTCGTGCCTGCCCTTGCATACGACATCGGTACGCGCATCTGGTGGCCGAGCAAGCTCGGCCGGCCCGCTGAGCAGCAGGCGGAGCCTGAGTCAGCGAACGCCCCGTAGGAGCGCCTCCTGGGTCTGGCCCTCCTCCGCAGGGGCTTGGCCCTCGACGAAGATGTCATCGACCCTGACCTTCAAGTCGAACAGCGGCGGCTCGGGAACGGCCTTCTTGAGAACCGGCTCGGCCGCCATGAAGGTGTCATTGATCAACGGTTGTTCCTCGAGGATGACCTCAGGATTCTTTGCGGCGGCACCGAGGTAGCCCTGCCACGCCAGATTGTGGACGACATACGCCTCCTTGCCTGCGGCAATATGGCCGTGCCATGGCAAGACCACGACGCCAAGCACACCATCGCCTGCCTCAGTCACCCGCTGCTCGCCGGCAGCAGCAGCGGCCTTGAGCTTGTCGGCGAACTCCGCCTTCTCCGCGGTCGTGAGGGCCGGGGGCTCCTCGTACTCGGCGAAGATTGCCGCGAGTTCATCCTGGGTCTGCTGCATCGCCGACTCCGACGCCTCAATCCTCGTCACGAGCGCGTTCATCTCAGCGTTCCGGGAAGCCCAGTCACCAGCGGCGATGCCGAAGCCGACGAATGCGACGAGGAAGGCGAGGACCCCGATGAGCACCGGCACCCATCCGGGTGTTCGTCGCTTCGAAGGGGTGGCAGGCGCGTCAGTATTCACCGTCACATGATGACCTACATGGACGAATATTCCGGCATCAGGGACCTGTTGGGGCTAGCGTTGCGCCGTGCCTGATGCAGCCGTTGACCTGAGCCAAGACTGGCGCGAGCGCTATGCGCGACTCGCCGCCGAGGTGAGCCGGCAGTACGCCGCAATTCCCGTCGGGACCCCGGTACGGCTGAAGAAGCGCACCTCCAACCTGTTTCGCCCCAGGGCGGCCGTCTCGGCTCCGGGTCTCGACGTCGCCGCCTTCGACGGCGTGCTCGAGGTCGACCCGGTACGCCGCACCGCCCAGGTGCTCGGCATGACGACCTACGAGCACCTCGTCGAAGCCACCCTCGCCCACGGACTCATGCCCATGTGCGTGCCGCAGCTCCGCACGATCACCCTCGGCGGCGCGATCACCGGCCTGGGGATCGAGAGTGCGAGCTTCCGCCAGGGGACCCCCCACGAATCCGTCCTCTCAATGGATATCCTCACCGGGTCCGGCGAGATCCTCACCGTCACCGGCGCTCCGGACGACCCGCACCGCGACCTTTTCTACGGATTCCCGAACTCCTACGGGTCACTCGGATATGCGCTTCGCATCGAGATCGAGCTCGAGCCGGTCCGTCCGTTCGTCGAACTCCGGCACGTCAGTTTTCCGTCTGCCGCCGCGATGGCCGAGGCGATCGTCCGCCTCGTCGATGCACGGGAGTATGAAGGTCGCACGATCGACTTCATCGACGGCACCGTCTTCTCGCCGACCGAGCAGTACCTCACCCTCGGATTCATGGTCGACGAGGTGCCCGATGGCCTGACGGTGAGCGACTACACCGGCATGGACATCTACTACCGATCGATTCAGCGCGCCGATCGCGACTGCCTCACCATCCACGACTACCTGTGGCGCTGGGACACCGACTGGTTCTGGTGCTCCCGTGCCTTCGGCGCGCAGCGGCCCCTCATCCGCCGGCTCTGGCCCAAGAGCCGGCTTCGCAGCGATGTCTACTGGAAGTTCGTTGCGTTCGATCGGCGCCATGACGTCTCAGGCAAGTTGGCACGGCTGCGCCGTCAGCCGCAGCGGGAGCCAGTCGTGCAAGACATCGAAGTCCCGGTCGACCGGCTCAAGGCCTTCCTCGACTTCTTCCATCGCGAGGTGGGCATCGAGCCCATCTGGATATGCCCGCTCAAGCAGCGTGACCCGGGCGCGCGCTGGCCGCTGTACGAGTTCGACCCCGCAGTTACCTATGTCAACGTGGGGTTCTGGTCGACGGTGCCGCTCCCAGATGGCGTGGGTCCGGATGCCGGGACCGTCAATCGGCGCGTCGAAGCCGTCGTCACCGAACTCGATGGCCGAAAATCCCTGTACTCGACCGCCTTCTATGATCGCCAGACCTTTTGGTCGATCTACGGTGGCCAGGAGTATCCGATGTTGAAGGAGCAGTACGACCCTGACGGCCGACTGCTCGGACTCTACGAGAAGGTGGTCGATCGGCGATGAAGCTGGCAGAGGTCTTCACGATGGTCGTGCCCGAGGAGCGCGGTGTCGGCTTCCGGGCATTTGACGGCTCAGCAGCGGGGCCACCCGATGCGAGTGTCCTGCTCGACGTCCGCACTCCTCGCGCCGTCGAGTACCTCGCAAGCGCGCCCTCCCAGCTGGGCCTGGCGAGGGCATACGTCGCAGGCGACCTCGAGATCGTCGGTGATCCCTACGAGGCCATGATGCGGCTCTACCCGCCAGCCAAGCCCCGGCTCACCCTGGCCGAAAAGGCCCGCCTGCTCCGCTCATTCCTTCCCGCGGCGCTCAAGCGCCCGACCCCGCCGCCCCAGGAACGCCAGCTCAGCGGTTCGCGGCACTCCAAGGGACGCGACGCCGACGCCATCCACCATCACTACGACGTCTCGAACCGTTTCTACCGCTGGGTGCTCGGGCCGTCAATGGCCTACACATGCGCGGTCTTTCCCACCGCCGATGCCTCGCTTGAGACTGCGCAGGAGGCGAAGTTCGACCTCGTCTGCCGCAAGCTTGGCCTCAAGCCGGGCATGACACTGCTCGACATTGGATGCGGCTGGGGCGGCATGGTCCTCCACGCGGTCAAGCACTACGGCGTCAATGCGATCGGCGTCACGCTGTCGGCCCATCAAGCCGAATGGGGGCAGCAGGCGATCGAGTCGCAGGGGCTCGCAGGGCAGGCCCAGATCAGGTTCAGCGACTACCGCGATGTCCCCGAGACGGATTTCGACGCTGTGTCATCAATCGGCCTCACCGAGCACATCGGGCGCGAGAACTACCCCTCCTACTTCGCCTTCGCCTTCGGCAAGCTCAAGCCCGAAGGCCGCATGCTCAACCACACGATCACCCGGCCGAATGACGCCGAGCCGAGCCATTACGGCGAATCATTCATCAATCGCTACGTGTTTCCCGATGGCGAGCTTTCCGGCCCGGGGCACATCATGAGCACGATGAATACTGCAGGCTTTGAGATCCGCCACGAGGAGAATCTGCGCGAGCACTACTCGCTCACCCTCAAGCACTGGTGCCAGAACCTTGAGGACCACTGGGACGAAGCAGTCGAGGAGGCCGGGCTCGGAACAGCGCGCGTCTGGCGCCTGTACATGGCGGCATCGCGCATGGGCTTCGACCTCAACACCATCCAATTGCACCAGACACTCGGGGTGAAACTTGCCCCTCGCGGAGTGAGTGGCTTCCCGCTTCGGCCCGATTTCGG
>CALPZT020000110.1 GCA_943328365.2 Bifidobacterium breve
ATGGCTCGACCCTGAAGCAGGCGGCCATCCGGCCGGGCGACACCTCGACGAGCGCAGGTGCACTCTCGCTGCAGGCGGCGACTGCGATGGGACATCGAGGGTGGAAGGCGCAACCGCTTGGCAGATCGTCCGGGAATGGGGGATCGCCCGGCAAGCCGGCCGGTGCGTAGCGCGCGGATGGGTCGCCGATCCGAGGAAAGGCCGCTGCGAGCGCACGGGTGTATGGATGCTTGGGATTGTCGAAGATCTCCAGGGCCGGCCCTGACTCGATGATCTGACCCGCGTACATCACGGCAATGCGGTCGCAGGTGGTGCCGAGGACGCCGAGATCATGGCTGATGAGCATCATGCCCATGCCCAGATCTCGGACGAGCCCGGACAGAAGGTCGAGGACTTGAGCCTGCACCATCACGTCGAGGGCAGTGGTGGGCTCGTCAGCGATGATGAGGTCCGGCTTGCACGCCAGCGCCATCGCAATCATCACGCGCTGTCGTTGCCCGCCGGCAAGTTGGTGCGGGTACGCCTTGGCGCGTGTCGCAGGCAGGCCCACCTGGTTGAGAAGTTCGGAGACCCGGGCATCGACCTGCTTTCGCGACGCCTGCTCATGGATCCGGATCGGCTCGGCAATCTGGTCACCAATGCACTGCACCGGGTTGAGGGCGTGCAACGCACCTTGGAAGACGATGGCGGCCTGCGACCAGCGCACAGCGCGAAGTTCGCCCCACTTCATCGTGAGCACGTCAGTGCCGTTGACTCGCACGGCGCCGCGAACCTCGGCAGATGGTGGCAGCAGCCTCAGGACGGTCGAGGCGAGGGTTGTCTTGCCGCAGCCGGACTCACCGGCAATTCCAAGGGTTTGTCCGGCTGCAACCGATAGGGAGACCCCTCGGACTGCAGGCACGGCGCCCTCTCTTGACGCGTATTCGACGCTGACGTCGTCGAATTGCAGGAGGGTCATGATGCTCGCCCGGGGTCAACGATGCGTTCTGTTGCGCGACCGATGAGGGTAAACGCCAGGACGACGAGCACCACGCAAATGCCGGGCGGCAGCACGTACCACCAAGCGCCGCTGCTGACGGCGCCCGAGGAGAAGGCCCGATCCAGGAGTGCCCCCCAGGAGGGTGCCAGGGGATCACCAAGTCCGAGGAACGACAGGGTCGTCTCGGAGAGGATGACGATGGCGACGGTGAGCGTCGTGTTCGCGAGGACAAGCGGGAAGACATTCGGCAGCACATGCCGAGACATCTGATGCCAGTTGCCGGCACCAAGGGCTCGGGATCGCTCGAGATAGGGCCGCCCCTCAATGGAGAGGGTCTGCGCCCGGATGAGACGGGCTGTGCCGGCCCAGGAGGTTATTCCGATGACGATGATGAGGTTCATGGTGCTGGGCCCGAGCACGGTCGCGAGGACGATAGCGAGCGGCAGGAACGGGATGACGAGGAACCAGTCGGTCACCCCGACGAGGGCGTGACCACCAAGTCCACGGAAGTGCCCGGCCATGATGCCGAAGAGCGTGCCGATGACGACGGAGATGATGGTGGCAGCCAATCCCACGGTGAGAGAAATTCGAGTGCCCCAAGCAAGGAGCAGGAGCATCGATCGCCCGGATTCGTCCGTGCCAAGTGGGTTTGACCACGAGGGTGACTCGAGCCTCCCGCCGGTGGCCTTCGTGACGTCAAGTGCGGATTCGGGAATGAGGATCGGCGCGAGAATCGCGGTGGCGACGAACACGGCGAGAATTGCCACTCCGGTCATGCCGGCGCGGTCATGCCGAAAGCCCGCACTGAATCGTGCGAATGCCATGCGCCGGCGCTGGGAGGCAACGCTCATGATCGGACCCTTGGGTCGAAAACGACGTAGAGCAGCTCAGCGATGAGGTTCGCGACGATCACGGCAATGGAGAACATGAGGAAGATTGCCTGAAGCAGCGGAATATCGGGGCCCCGGAGCGCCTCGTAGGTGAGCAACCCGAGGCCGGGCCAGGAGAACACGGTCTCGACGGTGATGGCACCGGTCACGACGAATCCCAGCGACAGGAAGATGAGGGTGATCGTCGGGAGCAGCGCGTTGGGCACGGCATGCCGCTTTCGCACGACGGCGTCACGTAGGCCCTTGGCCCGAGCGAGGGTGAGGTATTCCTGCTTCCGCTCGTCGATGAGTGAGGCTCGCATGACGAGTGCGTAATCAGCGAGATAGATGAGGATGAGGGTTGAGCATGGCAGCACCAGGTGCCAGAGCACGTTGAGCCAGCCGATGGGGGTGGACGTGTCGACGCCGGGCGTGGACATGCCGCCTACCGGGAAGAACCCCGGGATGCCGAAGGCCCCGACCGAAAAGACGATGAGGAGCATCATGCCGAGCCAGAACTCCGGCATCGAGTAAAGCATGAGCGTGACGCCCGTAGACATGCGATCAAATCTGCTGCCTGGCTTCCAGCCGGCCCGAATGCCGATCCAGATGCCGATGATCGACGCCACCAAGATCGCGGTGCCGAGCAGAAGGATGGTCGGCCAGACCCGTTCGCCGATCATCTCCCATACCGGCCGTGAGAAGCGGGTCGAGTCGATCGCCTGGTCGAATGGATTTCGCATGTAGGTGAGGAACTGTTCGAGCAACGGCTTGTTCAATGCCCGTCTGAGCTCGAGCAGCTGTTCGGCATCCTGGTTGCGCCCTCGGGTGTAGAGCCCGATCGGGTCACCGGGGAGCATGCGGAAGAGGAAGAAGTTGAAGATGACGACGAACACGAGTGTCACGACGGCGCGGAGCACCCTGCTTGCGACCACTCGGAGCGTCGAGCCGGTGACGTGGCTGGCACCTATCGGATCTGGTTCACCGACAGCTACTTCTTGAAGGATGGAAATGGCCTACACCTCATGCCCCGAGTGCCATTAACGCATTCACAGCCCGAACCTAGTGCTTCGCCGGGCCCTCGCGAGGGCCATTCGCCTCGAAGGTTCGCGATGACGACTGAGACGAACCTAGACTCGCGAGGTGTTCACGATCATCGCGCCAGAGCAGGTGGCGGGCCTGGCCTGGTGGCCACCGCTGGCAGTCGTCGTCCTCCTCGTCCTCATCAACATCGTGAACAACAGGGTGGCGCCGCAGACCCACTACCTGCTCTGGTCCTTCGGCGGATCCGTCCTCCTCCTCGCGGTCGGGCTGCTCGACGGCAACTCGTGGACCGACATGGGCCTGGGCTGGCGCTACCTCCTGCCCGGCCTCATCTGGGCGGCTGCCGCCATTGGTCTCATCACCGCGGTCTACGTGGTCGGGTCCCTGTTCCGTCGGACCCGGGCTGCCTTTCACGATGAACGCATGGGCGAGATGTCGGGTGGCCGGCTGATGTTCCAGGCGCTCGTGGAGGTGCCCTTCGGGACGGTGCTGTTCGAGGAGATCGCCTTTCGAGGGGTGCTCTTCGCAATGCTGGCCCGCAGATACGGCCTGGTCTGGGCGATTGTTGGCTCCGCGCTGCTGTTCGGCCTGTGGCACATCCTGCCCTCGATCGGGACCCATGAGCAGAATCCGGCGCTCGGCTCCGTCGTTGGCGAGGGCCGAAAGGGCAACATCTTGGCCGTGCTCCTCAGCGTCCTCACGACCGCGCTGGCCGGCGTGCTGTTCGCGGGATTGCGCGTGTTCTCAGGGAGCGTCCTCGCGCCGATGGGGTTCCATTGGGCGACGAACGGACTCGGCTACGCCTTTAGCTGGGTCCTCATCAGGGCGCGCAACCGGGGGGCGGGTTAACGGGGAGCCGACGAGGCCATGCCCGCCGCCCCGTATGCTGGAAATTGATGACACTCGAAGGACGTGGATAAATGACATCGGTGGGATTCAGTGTCTACGATGACCCTGATGTGGTGACGACGCCGCAGAGCAGTGCAGCGCCCGAAGCAGAGCCAACGGAGGAAGCCACCATGGAAGCCGTGCGATCGAGTTTCGACGAGCAGGGCGCCGGGGCGCTGCTCTCCGAGCGTGATCGTGGCATCTTGGAGTTCGAGCGCCAGTGGTGGAAGTACGCCGGGGCCAAGGAGCAGGCGATCCGCGATCTCTTCGACATGAGCGCGACCCGCTACTACCAGATCGTCAATGCCCTCATCGACACTCCGGAGGCCCTCGCCTTCGACCCGATGCTCGTCAAGCGCCTGCGCCGACTCCGCGCCACGCGTCAGCGAGCGCGATCGGCCCGACGTCTCGGCGTCGAACTCGACCAGCGCTGAAGGCTCCGAAACTTCCTTGCCGGGCGTTGCAGGAGGCATGATTGGAGCGTTCGCAATCTAGGGAGCCCCACATGCGTCTTCGTCTCATCCTCGCCACCGCACTCGCTGCAGTTGCATGCCTTGGATCGGCGCCAGCCGTGCAGGCGGCCGAGGCCCCGATCGTGGTCTGGACCGACGCCACGCGCGCACCGCTGCTTCAGCAGTTGTTTGCGAAGGGCTACGACGGCCACCCGGTGACCTTCGTCGTGAAGGATCTGCCCGCCATACGTACCGAGCTCAAGTCGGTGGCCCCGGAGAATGCACCCGACGTCATCTGGGCCGAGCACGACTGGACCGGCGAGCTCGCCTCCGCCGGCCTCGTGCGCAAGCTCCCGCTGTCAACCGGCCTCAAGGAGCAGTTCGCCGCACGAACCCTCGATGGCTTCAAGTTCGGGTTCAGCTACTACGGGGTGCCGGTGATGTACGAGAACGTTGCCCTCATCACGAATGCCGCCCTCGTCCCGAAGCCGCCGAAGAACTTCAATGAGCTGAGCAAGACCGCATTGGCACTCAAGGCGGCAGGCAAGGTCGACGTCGGCCTTGCGGTCGCCCAGGGCGCGTCCGGCAATGCCTACTTCATGAACCCGCTCTTCACCGGACTCGGCGGTTATGTGTTCGGAAAGAACGCAGCCGGCAGCCTCGACCCTTACAACATCGGCATCACGAACCCGACCTTCCAGGCGAACATGCCGAAGATCAACAAGTGGAACTCGACAGGTCTCATCAACTCCGCCCTTGACGAGAAGGCTGCGACCGCCGCATTCATCTCCGGCCGGGCGGCCTACTGGATCACCGGCCCATGGAATCGAAATGAGCTCAAGACCTTGACCTTCCAATACCGGGTGTCGTCCATTCCGGAGATCAAGAAGGGCATCAAGCCATCGCCGTTCCTCACGATCAAGGGCTTCATGGTGACGGCCTATGCTGACCAGCACGGCGTGCTCAAGGCGGCGCAGTCCCTCGTGCGCAAGGGGCTCACGGCCGCGCCGGTCCAGTCGCAGATCGCTGCTCTCACCGAGCGGGCACCGGCCAATCTCGCTGGAACAATGGCCCGTCTCCCGCAGGCCTTCGCTGTCGCGGGCACTGACGGTGCTCCTACCCCGAATATCCCGCAGTCGGGAGGCATCTGGGCGCCGCTCGGCAAGGCGTGGGCGACCTCGACGATGGGCCCGGGGGCGGTGCCAGCGCAGACCTCGTTCGCTGAGGCGCAGGCGACGGTGGCTGCTTCAGTGGGCTAGTGATCGACACTGCGCGGCCGAATGCCGGCGGGTTCCCCTCACAAAACCCGGGTTGGAACCCCCTCACATTTGCACTCACCGGGTGAGAGTGCTAAAAAAGAGTTAGCACTCACACCATGAGAGTGATAATCCACGTACGGATGTTCCGGGAGGAACTGGCCCCATGGCAAAAATCATTGCATTCAACGAAGAGGCTCGTCGCTCGCTGGAGCGCGGCATGAACGTGCTCGCCGACGCAGTCAAGGTGACCCTCGGCCCGAAGGGCCGTAACGTCGTCCTGGAGAAGAAGTGGGGAGCCCCCACGATCACCAACGATGGCGTCTCCATCGCCAAGGAGATCGATCTCGAGGATCCCTACGAGAAGATCGGTGCTGAGCTCGTCAAGGAGGTCGCCAAGAAGACGGACGACGTCGCTGGCGACGGCACCACCACCGCAACCGTGCTCGCCCAGGCGCTCGTTCGCGAAGGCCTGCGCAACGTCGCAGCCGGCGCAAACCCGATG
>CALPZT020000111.1 GCA_943328365.2 Bifidobacterium breve
AGTGGTTCCTCGACCGTGCCCCCAGCGTTCACGCCTCCGAGCTTCTTGAAGTCGCAGCGAGTGAGTTCAAGTGCCAAGGTCTGGAAGTCGACTACGCACTGGTGGGCTGGTCGTGGGATCTCGTGTGGGTCGATCAGAAGTGGCGGGCGAGACGCCTGAACAAGTCGAAAGCAAGTTGGCAGAACCTGAAACTGGATGCCGAGTACCTGATCAACGCCTACCGAGTTCTGCTCACGAGGTGTCGGCGTGGCATGGTGATCTGGGTTCCTGAGGGCAATGGCGGGGACCCTAGTAGGGATGTCGCTGGCGTTGACGATGTCTTTGAAGCTCTCATCGCAGCTGGCGTCACGCCCCTGGAAGACGGTCCAAGTCCGACAGAAACGCCGGGCCTAGCTTCTGTCCGCCCTGCATAGCTCTGGCTTTGATTGGCGTTGGATCGACACTCTCGGAGTCTCTCTCGACACTCTGCTGTCGTTGTTGATCACCACCGCTGCGTCGATTGTCCCGGTCAGGGTGTCGACCGGAAGGTGCGAAGCGACGTTGACGTCGGAGCCCTTCTCCTCCGGTCGTGCAACTGAGGCCACGAACCTTGCGTCGAGCGCGTCTCGGTTGCAACCCTCGACACGTAGTTCCCGTGAGAGACCCGCCTCGCTGATCGCCAGTGTCGCAGCTCGGGCTTCACTGCAACCAAGCCCCGGCCACGTCAAGGCGCACTTGGTACCCTTTGATCGTAAAGGTGACCTTTACAAGTGGAGATTCGGAAGTCGGCCCGCAAGCACGGGATCACTACCGACGAGATACGCCACGCTCTCGACCACGCACTTCGCCTGATCGAGTTTGAGTACGACGGAGAGGACCGGCTACTCGTGATCGGAGACAACGGCCACGGGACGCTTCTTGAATTGGTGCTCGTCCCGGCCGCCGACCCCGGCCGGGTGATCCACGCTGACCGGCTGCGCCCCAGCCTGTTCGAATACCTGAGGTGACCACCATGACCACACGAACCAAGGACGCCACCGGCCTCGACGCCCTGAGCCCGGCCACCCATCCGGCCCGCGACGCGGCCGGATTCCGCGCGATTCGCGCTGCTATGCGGCAGGTCGAGGACGCTGATCACATCCTGCGGGACGCTGTGCGGACCGCTAGGGCCGCAGGAGACTCCTGGACGGTCATCGGTGCCGCCCTCGGAACCACTCGTCAGGCGGCGTTTCAGCGCTTCGGCCAGGACTGCTAGCCCAACCATTTAGTCCGTAGGTTCGGGGTTCGAGCCCCCGGCGACCCACTCTCCGAGTCGAGCTCGGTCAGCATCTTGGGCCGTTTCCCCAGACGTTGCTGAAATCACTCTGACGCAATGAGACGTGCTGAGATCAAGTCGCCGAGTCGCCGGTCTCGAGGGCAAATTCCGCGCCGTTCCCTCCTGACCCGCAACCGGCGTCTGCACAGTAGCCTCGAGCACCTCACTCGAGGAGAGTTCGAGCACGCCCAATACGCGTCCCTCAACCGAGAGCCGATACCCGTATAGGAGCGGCATAGAACCTGGTGCGCTGCATTCCGCGGCGAGCACGCCAGTCGCAGCGGCATCCGACGGCTGAAGATCGCTCTCTCCCTCGCAGCGTTCGCGTCTTTGCGTCGCGACCCCCTGCTGCGCCATGAATTCTCTCAAGCCGACCCGTGTAGCAACGACCACGTCGAGTGCGAGCGAGCCCTTGGCGACTCGACCGGGTCCCGGCGGCCAGCAGCGCTTTGCCAGAATGACGGCGTGGACGGTGGAGAGCTCCCGGCGAGGCTGCTGGCCGAGGTCACTGAACTGGCAGGGACCCTTGTCGACGCCGGCCGGTTCGTTCCCGGGATGAGCGTCGTCGATGGCACGGGGATCCGCAGTTGGTGGTGGCCGCTGCCAGCGGCCAGCGACCGTGCGGCCCTGCGCGCACTTCTGCCGGGAACCGATGCCGCGTCGCACGCCATCATCGCCGATGCTCTCGCCGTCGCTGTCGACCAGCAGGTGCGCGCGCGGGTGGCGGGCGCCGACCTGGTACCCCGACGACCCGGGAGAAGGACGCTGCCGGAGGCCTGGATCACCGCGTTGGGCAAGGAGTCACCATGGCTGGAAGGCTCATTCGACCCCGACCGTGCTCGAGATTTCGAGCAATCGGTGGTCGAATGGGTCCGCTCGGGCCGCGTCGCGGTTGGACGACTCCAGTTGTGCTTGCGCATCCAGGAACCGGTTGATCTCGACGGGTTGGCGCTTCCGTGGGTGGTCGAGGTCCTGATCGAGGACGTCGACGAACCCGGATCACGCATCCCGCTGGAAGCGTGGTGGGCCGGGGCGGCGACGGTCGATGCCGAGGCCGGTCGAGCCCTGCTCGCCGACCTCGCCCGCATGACACGGGTGGCCCCGGAACTTGCCGGGCTGCTCGACGAGGCGGTGCCGGCGAGGGTCGACCTTGACGAAGCAACTGTCACGGTGCTGCTCACGGACCGCGTTGGGCCGCTGACCGACTCCGGGGTCACCGTCCTCCTGCCCTCCTGGTGGACCGGCCGCCGCCGGCTGGGGCTGCGCGCCAAGGCGACCACCCGAAAGGCGTCCCGGTCCGGTGCGGTCGTGACCGAAGGATTCGGGTTGGACGAGCTGGTCGACTTCCGCTGGGAGGCGGCGCTGGGCGAGCAGCGGTTGACGAAGGCCGACCTGCAGACGCTCGAGGCCGCCGCGGCGGCCCGTCGTTCCCTGGTACGACTTCGCGGGCAATGGGTAGAGGTCCGCGGATCGGACGTGGACGGTGTCATGGCCCGGGTCGGCCGATCGCAGAGGGCGAGCGCGGCAGCGTTGCTGCGCATGTCCGTCGGCATACCGGTCGCGTCAGCGCTAGGCGACAACCTCGGCGACATCCCGGTGCACGGCGTGACTGCGACCGGGTGGCTCGGGCAGTTGCTAGACCAGGCGCAGCACGCCCGGGTACAGCCGATTCCGAAGCCTCCCGGATTCAACGGCACACTGCGCGAGTACCAGGCGCGAGGGGTCGGCTGGCTCGCGTTCCTGGGCAGGCTGGGACTCGGCGCCTGTTTGGCCGACGACATGGGTCTTGGCAAGACGGCCCAGCTCATCGGCAGCCTGCTCATCGACCCGTTGCCGGAGCCAACCGTCGTCGTGTGCCCGGTGTCCGTCCTGGGGAACTGGCAGCGCGAACTGGCGACATTCGCACCCGGTCTGCGCGTCATGATCCACCACGGACCCGATCGGGACGTCGACCGATTGCCCGACGCGGTGGCCCGGTATGACGTCGTCCTCACGACCTACTCGCTGGTGGCCCGCGACATCGACGTGCTCAGCGGGATCGAGTGGGGTCGGCTGGTTCTGGACGAGGCGCAGCAGGTCAAGAACTCCGGCACCGCCCAAGCCCAGGCGGTTCGCCGACTGCGAGCCGGTCGCCGTGTCGCACTGACCGGAACGCCTGTGGAGAACAGGTTGTCCGAACTCTGGTCGATCATGCAGGTGGTCTCGCCCGGACTTCTGGGATCGTCGCGAGAATTCCGCGAGCGGTTCGCCGTCCCGATCGAGCGCGATGCAGACCAGGCGGCAACCCAGCAGCTGCGCCGCATCACGGGTCCGTTCGTGCTGCGCCGGCTGAAGTCTGACCTGGGCATCGCCGACGAGCTACCGGCCAAGATCGAGCGAACCGACCACTGCCGACTTACCCGCGAGCAGGCCACCCTCTACAAGGCCGTCGTCGACGACCTGCTCGAGCGCGTCGATGAGTCGGAGGGCATCGACCGGCGCGGCGCTGTCCTAGCCGGTCTCACCAAACTCAAGCAGGTCTGCAACCATCCGGCCCTCCTGCTGGGCGACGACTCGGCCCTGCCCGGACGCAGTGGAAAGCTGAACCGGATCGAGGAGTTGCTCGAGGAGATCGTCGATAGCGGCGACCGCGTCCTGGCGTTCACCCAGTACGCCACCTGGGGTGACCTCCTCACGCCGTACTTGTCCGAACGGCTCGACATCGAGGCGCTCTGGCTGCACGGCGGAGTGCCCCGAAAGCAGCGGGACTCCATGGTGGAGCAGTTCCAGTCCGACGTCGGACCGCCGCTGATGCTCATCTCGTTGCGGGCGGGCGGCACCGGGCTGAACCTGACCAAGGCATCACACGTCATCCACCTTGACCGATGGTGGAACCCGGCCGTGGAGGACCAGGCCACCGACCGCGCTCACCGCATCGGCCAGGCACGCTCGGTCTTCGTCCACCGCCTCGTGACCACCGGAACTGTTGAGGAGCGGATCGACGAGATGATCACCCGCAAGCGAGACCTGGCCCAACGCGTCGTGGGATCCGGGGAGTCCTGGCTGACCGAGTTGAGCACGGACGACCTACGCGAGATCGTGACCCTTCGCGCCGACGCGGTGGACGCATGACGTCGCGCAATCGTCAGTGGGACAGCCCATGGCCGTCCTTCCCCGTGTCCGCCCCGATCAGAGTCGAGGGCGGGCTGGCGGCGCGGAGTCGGCGCGGGGCCATCGCCACCACCTGGTGGTCCAAGCGGTTCATCGAGGTACTTGAGTCCTTCGGGCTCGGCAGCCGTCTCCAGCGCGGTCGCGGCTATGCGCGGGCCGGTCAGGTGCTGACCTTGGACGTCTCCGCCGGCCTCATCGCCGCACAGGTTCAGGGCTCACGAAGGGTGCCCTACCTCGTGACCCTCGACACCACGCCGCCCAACGATCGCCAATGGCGCGTCGTGGACGCCGCCCTTCGGTCCCGAGTGGGCCTGGCCGCGCACCTGTTGGCCGGCGATGTCCCGGCCGAACTGGAAGACGTGTTTGCCCAGGCCAAAGCGCCCCTGTTCCCCGTCCACTGGCGTGACCTGAAAGCCAGGTGCTCGTGCCCCGACTCGGCGAACCCCTGCAAGCACATCGCCGCCGTGCTCTACCTGTTTGCCGAACGACTCGAGGACGACCCGTGGCTGCTCCTGCAATGGCGTGGTCGAACTCAGGACGAAGTCCTCGCCGCCCTCGGCCTCGCAGGACGCAACGCGGACGACGACCCGACGCTTCCGCCATGGTGGCCGCTCCGGCCGGGCGAGCCGCTGGCCTCTCATCCCGTGCGCGCGCTTGATGGCGCGACGGGTCCGGCGGATCCACCGGACGGGGTGCTCGCACGACTGGACGACGTACCGGCAGTCGCCTGGAAGGCGCCGATCACCGACGCCCTGCGCCCCTTCTACGACGCGGTTGCCGAACCCCGCTGACACGCGGCGTGACGAGACGTACGTGGGCCGTGAGACCGGGGCGCTCAGATGTTACCGAGATCCTGGAGGGGTCGGCCGCGATCAGCGCGTCAAGCAGGGAGACGCGTTCGGGGGTCGCATCGCCACAGACCTCCAGCTCGGTGAAGCCGTGCATCCTGGCCAGTTGCAGCCGGCCCATGCCCGGCCATGCCTGGCTGCTGTGGAACGACGCAGGGACCCGGTCCTCGATCACGCCGGTCACGTGGCCGTGCTGGTCGACGGCTCGGCTTGTACACCGCGATACCTGCGACCCTGGGGTACGCGTCGTCTGTGCACCAACGATCCCCCTCTTGGGTGGATGTAGCGGCCGGCGGAGTCCTGCTGGACCGGCGTGGAGGGCTACCCCCAGCGGAACAGGGTGTCGTGGCAGATCTCACTGAAGGATGGCGAACCGTCAATGCCCTCCCGAAACGGTGAGGGCTGCCGTGTTGATCTCTGAGTTGTGTTACACGTTAATGAGTGGACGAGAGTCGAGTTCATCCAGTCGGCTCGCAGTCACAAGATCGGCAAGGCGCGTGTCTGGCAGGTGCTGGCGAACCCGGGGGTCGTGGACCGGATCGTCGAGGAGCATGACCCTGGGTCCGCTTGCTGATCCTGGGAGACGACGACACCGGTCGAGCTTTGGAGGTGATCGCGGTCGAGGCCCGCAAGACCCCATAGATACGC
>CALPZT020000112.1 GCA_943328365.2 Bifidobacterium breve
CCTGCTCGACGTGATCAACCGTCGCATCCGCGCAATCCCAAGCGTGAAATCAACCGAGACATTCGTCTATCTGAAACTGCGCAAGCAGATCTACTCATGGGGAACACGATGACAACGACACCGCAGTACGTGACCGAGCCGGGCGATGACGCCCTGGCCAACTCTGCGCGCGACCACCTCTGGATGCACTTCACCCGCCACTCGGGCTACTACAACGGCGGGCACGTCCCTGTCATCGTCAAGGGCGAAGGCACCTACATCTGGGATGACCGCGGCAACAAGTACTTCGATGGGCTCTCGGGCCTGTTCGTCGTGCAGGCGGGGCACGGCCGCAAGGAACTCGCGGCCGCCGGCGCCAGGCAGGCCGAGGAGCTCGCCTTCTTCCCGATCTGGTCGTACGCGCATCCTCGCGCGATCGAGCTCGCCGAGCGCCTCGCGGGCTATGCACCCGGCGACCTGAACCGGGTCTTCTTCACGACCGGCGGCGGCGAGGCGGTCGAGACCGCCTGGAAGCTCGCGAAGCAGTACTTCAAGCTCACCGGCAAGCCGACGAAGCACAAGGTGATCAGCCGGGCGATCGCCTACCACGGCACCCCGCAGGGAGCGCTCTCGATCACCGGCATCCCTGATGCCAAGATCCCGTTCGAGCCGCTCGTCCCCGGTGGCGTGAAGGTGCCGAATACGAACTTCTATCGCTCCCCCGACGAGTACCGGGGCGACGAGAAGGCCTTTGGCCTGTGGGCAGCCAACCGCATCGCCGAGGCAATCGAGTTTGAGGGCGCCGACAGCGTTGCTGCCGTGTTCGTCGAGCCGGTGCAAAATTCGGGGGGCTGCTTCCCGCCTCCCCCCGGCTACCTCGAGCGCGTACGCGAGATCTGCGACGAATACGACGTGCTCATGGTCGCGGACGAGACCATCACCGGCTTTGGCCGCATCGGCGATATGTTCGCAATGAACAGGTTCGGGGTGACGCCCGACATCATCACCTGCGCGAAGGGCATGACGTCTGGCTACGCAGCCCTCGGCGCCATGATCGCGAGCGAGCGCCTGTTCGAGCCGTTCAAGCACGGCACGACGAGCTTCCTGCACGGGTACACGTGGGGCGGTCACCCGGTCGCCGCGGCGGTCGCAATGGAAAACCTCGACCTGTTCGAGCGCGAGGGCCTGAACGCGAATGTCCTTGCAAACGAAGGGAATTTCCGCCGAACACTAGAGAAGCTCAACGACCTCCCGATCGTCGGCGATGTCCGCGGTGCCGGGTTCTTCTACGGCATCGAATTGGTGAAGGACAAGGCCACCCGCGAAACCTTCTCCGACGACGAGGCCGAGCGCCTGCTGCGTGGCTTCCTGTCGAAGGCACTCTTCGAGAACGGGCTCTACTGCCGTGCCGATGATCGCGGCGACCCGGTGGTGCAGCTCGCCCCCGCCCTCACCTGCGGTCAGAAGGAATTCGACGAGATGGAGGGCATTCTTCGCACGGTCCTCACCGAAGCCTGGAGCATCCTCTGACCGAGAGCCAAGGCGCGCAGCCCGGGTCCACCGAACGGACCCGGGTTCGCCGCCTCTCAGACAAGGCCGTGACAGACATCGAGGTACTCAAGCAGGTTCTCGACGCAGGTCTCGTCGCGCATGTTGCCGTTCATGATGATGACGGCCAGCCCTACGTGATTCCAGTGGCGTATGCCCGCCGCGGGGATCACGTACTCTTCCACGGGTCAAGCGGCTCACGGCTGTTCCGCACGCTCGCCGATGGCCAGCCGACCTGCCTCACCGTCACCCTGCTCGACGGCATGGTCCTTGCCAGGAGTGCCTTCGAGTCGAGTATGAACTACCGGTGCGCCATGGTGCTCGGGGTCGCGACAAGGCTCTCGGGGGATGACGAACTCGATGCCCTTCGGATTATCACCGAGCACCTCCTGCCCGGTCGTTGGGAGGAAGCCAGGCAGCCAACTCCCAAGGAACGCGCCGCCACCATCACGCTTTCCCTCGACCTCGCCGAATGCTCGCTCAAGATCGGCGAAGGGCTGCCAGAGGACGATCCAGCAGATCTTGTCGACCCGGTCTACTCCAAGATCTGGGCGGGCACCGTGCCAATCCGCGAGGCGTTCGGCGAGCCGATCACCGATCATCACACGCCGGCCGGCGTACCCGTCCCGCACTACATCGCCAACTGGACGCGACCGTGAATGCGAGGCCCGAGAGCGCCGGCGAGCCACTCTCCTTGTGGTGGGACCAGCTTCCCGATGAGCTGACGATGCCGCTCGGAGCACCGCTCGACGGCGATGCCGACTACGACATCGCGATCGTCGGTGGCGGCTACACCGGATTATGGACCGCCTATTACCTGCAGCAGGCCGATCCCGCCTTGCGTATCTGCATCCTCGAGGCACATGTGGCCGGGTTCGGCGCAAGCGGACGAAACGGCGGGTGGGCGTCAGCCCTCTTCCCCTCGTCGCTGCGGCAGCTGGCCGAGCGCAGCGATCGTGAGACCGCCGTTCGAATGAAGCGAACGATGCACGACACCGTGGACGAGATCGGCCGCGTTGCCTCCGCGGAGGGCTGGGACATCGAGTGGCGCAAGGGCGGCACGCTCGGCATCGCACGCTCACCGCTTCAGCTCCAGCGGGCCGAGGACGAGATCGCCGACATGCGCTCCTGGGGATTCGGCGCCGACGACTACTCGCTGCTGTCTGCGGACGAGACCGCGAACCACGTCCGAATGGCCGATTCGCTCGGCGCCACGTTCACCCCGCACTGCGCAGCGATCAACCCGGCTCGTCTCGTGCGCTTGCTCGCAATGACAGTGGCCGCCAGGGGCGTCCGCATCTTCGAGCGCACCCCGGCAACAGCGATCGAGCCAGGTCTCGTGCGGACGCGGCACGGATCAGTTCGAGCGCCGATCATCGTTCGGGCGACCGAGGGCTACACGTCGTCGCTCGCCGGGCAACGCCGCGTCCTCGCTCCCGTCTACTCCCTCATGCTCGCGACCGAGCCGCTGCCGGAAGATCTCTGGAATGTGATCGGCCTTGCCGGTCGGGAGACCTTCCACGATGGCCGCAACCTCATCATCTACGGGCAGCGCACGGCGGATGGCCGCCTTGCATTCGGCGGACGCGGTGCGCCGTATCACTTCGGTTCACGTATCGACCCGGTGCAAGACCGCAACGCAGACGTGCACTCCGCACTCCGGGATGTCCTCGTCGACCTGTTCCCGGCGGCTGCGCAGGCGCGCATCACCCACACGTGGGGCGGGCCACTTGGCATTGCCCGCGACTGGTGGGCGTCGGTTGGCCTGGACCGAACCACCGGCCTCGCATGGGCGGGTGGCTACGTTGGTGACGGCGTCGGAACCTCCAACCTCTCAGGACGCACCCTCGCTGACCTCATTCGCGAGCAGGCAACCGATCTCACGACGTTGCCCTGGGTCGGTCACCACTCCAGGAACTGGGAGCCCGAGCCCTTTCGGTGGCTCGGCACGAACCTGGGCCTTCAGGTCATGACCCGAGCTGACGCCAAGGAGCAGCGAACCGGCAAGGAGTCCCGGGTTGCCGGCATCTTCGCCCGCAAGATCGGCCACTGAACACTGGCCTCGCTCGGTTTCGTGCCAAGGACAACTACGGCGCGCGACACATTGGATCCAATCTGATACTTTGGCTCCAATTCTGCACACCCGTCATGAGGAGTCACGAGCATGGAAATCCAGTCGCCCTTCGCCCTCTTCTCGATCGATCATCTTCTCTCCGAAGAAGAACGGGCCATCCGCGACGTCGTCCGCTCCTTCGTCGATGATCAGGTTCGGCCATACGTCGCCGACTGGTTCGAGGCCGGCCACATCCCCGCTCGCGAGCTGGCGAAGGGATTCGGCGAACTCGGCGTGCTCGGCATGCACCTCGATGGCTACGGCTGCGCCGGAACATCTGCGGTCGCCTACGGCCTCGCAGCCCTCGAACTCGAGGCTGGCGACTCAGGCATCCGATCACTCGTCAGCGTGCAGGGATCCCTCGCGATGTACGCAATCCACGCCTTCGGCTCAGAGGAGCAGAAGGAGGAATGGCTCCCCCGCATGTCGGCCGGAGACGCCATCGGTTGCTTCGGCCTGACCGAGGCCGACCACGGGTCGAACCCGTCCGGCATGCTCACCAATGCCAAGCGCGATGGCGACGACTGGGTGCTCAACGGCTCGAAGATGTGGATCACGAACGGAAATGTCGCCGATGTCGCCGTCATCTGGGCGCAGACCGATGATGGCGTTCGCGGCTTCATCGTCCCGACCGACACCCCCGGCTTCGTCGCGAACGAGATCCACAAGAAGATGTCGCTCCGCGCATCGGTCACGAGCGAGCTCGTCTTCACCGATGTCCGTCTGCCGAAGCACGCAATGCTCCCGGGCGTGAGGGGCTTGAAGGGTCCGCTCTCCTGCCTGAACGAGGCGCGCTTCGGCATCGCCTTCGGCACGCTCGGCGCCGCGCGCGACTGCCTCGAGACCGCTATCGCCTATGCACTCGATCGCGAGCAGTTCGGCAAGCCCATCGCCGGATTCCAGCTCACCCAGCGCAAGTTCGCCGATATGGCACTCGAGCTCGGCAAGGGGATGCTCCTCGCCCTGCACCTCGGCCGCTTGAAGGACGAGCACCTCATCACCCCGGAGCAGGTGAGCCTCGGCAAGCTCAACAATGCCCGTGAGTCGCTCGCCATCGCCCGCGAATGCCGAAACATCCTCGGGGGCAACGGCATCACGCTCGAATACCCGATCATCCGCCACATGAACAATCTTGAATCCGTCTACACCTACGAGGGCACGAACGAGATGCACACGCTCGTTATCGGCCAGGCCCTCACCGGCCTCGCCGCATTCAGGTGAGCGGATCCTCCGGCACGGGAGATCCGTTCGCCGAAGCCCCGGGCACGGGCGCACTTGACGGCTTGCTCATCGCCGACTTCTCCCGCGTGCTCGCCGGGCCCTACGCCACCATGCTCCTCGGCGATCTCGGCGCCACGATCGTGAAGGTCGAGCGGCCCGGTTCCGGCGACGATACGAGGGCGTGGGGCCCGCCGTTCGCGCAGACCGGGCACTCGACCTACTTCGAGTCCGTGAATCGCAATAAGCAGTCGCTCGGCCTCGATATTGCCGATGCCGGCGACCAGCGTCTTGCCAGCGAGCTCGCCGAGCGAGCCGACGTACTCGTCGAGAACTTCAAGCCCGGCTCCCTCGTCCAGTACGGCCTGGACTACGACAGCGTCCGCATCCGCAACCCTCGGATCGTGTACTGCTCCATCAGCGGATTCGGCTCGGGATCCGGCCACGACCTTCCCGGCTACGACCTGCTCGTGCAAGCCATGGGCGGTCTCATGAGCATCACCGGCACGGATGAGCCCACGAAGGCCGGTGTCGCTGTTGTCGATGTCCTCGCGGGCCTTCACGCGACCGTTGCGATCCTCGCCGCCCTTCGACACCGCGACAGAACAGGTGAGGGCCAACGGGTCGAGGTATCGCTCCTCTCGGCCCTGCTCTCGTCGATGGTGAACCAGTCCTCCGCATTCGTCGGCGGCGGCGTCATCCCTCAGCGCATGGGTAACGCCCATCCGTCCATCAGTCCATACGAGTCCTACCCGACCGCTGACCGGCCGCTCATCATCGCGGTAGGGAATGACGCCCAGTTCACCCGGCTGGCGCAGGCGCTCGGCGACCCGGTCCTGGCCAACGATCCTCGTTTCGCGACGAATCCCTCGCGGGTCGAGCATCGGCAGGCACTCTCGCACCGCATCATCGAACTGCTTGCGCCGCATGGCGCCGAGCACTGGCAGCGCGTCATCGGCGCGGTCGGCGTGCCGTGCGGCCCGATCAACTCCATCGCCGAGGGCTTCGCGCTCGCCGACCGGCTCGGCCTCGTGCCAGTCGTCGACATCGATGATCCTCGACGGTCGGCTC